>JACMPP010000005.1 GCA_014377445.1 Oligoflexus sp. | reverse complement strand
GGCGGTGAGGTTACCGGCGAGACCGTTTACGTTATCGGTCAAATCTTTCCAGGTACCTGAAACACCTTTTACATCGGCCTGACCGCCGAGTTTCCCTTCGGTACCAACCTCTTTCGCCACGCGGGTTACTTCCGCCGCGAACGATCGGAGCGTATCCACCATGGTGTTAATCGTGTTTTTCAGCTCATAGATCTCGCCTCGGGCGTCAACCGTAATCTTCTGCGACAAGTCACCGTTGGCAACAGCGGTGGTCACCTTCGCGATGTTTCGCACCTGGGCGGTAAGGTTCGCCGCGAGGCCGTTTACGTTATCGGTCAAGTCTTTCCAGGTACCCGAGACGCCTTTTACTTCGGCCTGACCGCCGAGTTTCCCTTCGTTACCAACTTCTTTCGCCACGCGAGTTACTTCCGCCGCGAAGGACGAAAGCTGATCCACCATGACGTTGATCGTATTTTTCAGCTCTAGGATTTCGCCACGGGCATCAACCGTAATCTTCTGCGAAAGGTCACCCTTCGCAACGGCGGTGGTCACCTTCGCTATGTTTCGAACCTGGGCGGTGAGGTTACCCGCGAGGCCGTTCACGTTGTCGGTCAGATCTCGCCAGGTGCCGGACACCCCTTTGACGTCGGCCTGTCCACCTAGTTTGCCTTCGTTACCAACTTCCTTGGCCACGCGGGTTACTTCCGCGGCGAAGGAGTTGAGCTGATCCACCATCGAGTTTACTGTGGTACCGATGCGGAGGAATTCCCCTCGAACCGGACGTCCTTCGATCTCAAGGAACATCTTTTGCGAAAGGTCACCCTTTGCCACCGCGGTGATAACCCGCGCAACTTCATTAGTCGGCGCCACAAGGTCACCGATGAGCTGGTTGACCGAGTTCACACTTGTCGCCCAGGATCCCTTGGCAGGACCGACTGAAGCTCGCTCCGTCATGCGGCCTTCTTGTCCGACAATTTTACCGACCCTAAGAAGTTCGTTGGAAAGATGTTCATTCAGACCAATGATATCGTTCAGAAACTCGCCAGCCCGACCGAGGATATCGCCTTTTTCATAATCAAAGCGAACCGTGAAATCCCCTGATTTCACGGACTTCAGGACTTCGACAAGCTGTTCTATTTCGTCTTTATTGGAAATTGAGAGTTGATCCCATTCGTCATTGCGTGATCGGGCGGGAGAAGGGGTTTTTAGCTTTAGAGATGGAGTCGGCTTGGATTTGGACACGACTGTCCTTTGGCTGGCTTGGGTTTTGCGTGGAGGAGCGGGTTTGGCTGCCGGAGCATCTCGGGCGCCCTGTGCTTTAATCGGGCGCGTTTTCTTCCCACCATCGACTGTTCGTTTCATGAATGCCCCTTGGCCTCTAAGATGATTCGATCACGCTCAGGAAAAAATTGACTTTATAGATCACGATATAAACTATAGGATTTTATTTCTGGTTAAAAGGACTAACACTGAAAACCTTCACCGTCGCATTGAATGGGTGCTGATTGTTGGAAGGACCTTTATTTCGTTCTAATTATTTCTGTTAATAATAATGGTTTTTTAGAACCAATTCTCTGTCTCCTGCAGGCAGCAAGACTTCCATCAAAAAGACCGAAATCCTTTGCGGATTCGCAGGGGCATTCTTATGGTATTGAAATCGCGACTGGCATTGTTTGCAGGTTTCCAGTAAAAACCTGTATTCTGGACTGGGATTTTCGCCGTGAGGTTACCATGTTTCTTCGAACTGCTTTAAAAGTCGGTCTTCTTTCCTTTGCCACTCTTCTGATTGAAGGTTCGGCCTCAGCGCGCGATTGGGCGAAGGATGGTTGGGAATTTGTATCCGAGAGTGATGGCATCAAAGTCTATCGCAAGATCTATCCTGGCAGCGATGTGAAGGGTGTGGCCGGCGAGGCTGTCTTGGATGGCTCGATCGGAAAGGTCCTCTTTATGATGGTGGACCACAAGCATAAACCGGATTGGATCAATCGTTTTAAAGAAGCGCATACGGTCGAGGAAATCCCACCTTCCTCCAACATTCAATATTCGTCCTTCGATCTTCCCTTTCCGGCCACAGACCGTGATTTTGTCTTCCGCAATGACTTTAGCGTCGACGAAAAACTCCGAGGTGTCGTGATCGATGTCAAATCGGTGGTTGACAAAAGAGCAAGCGAGCGCGCGGACCTCGTGCGCGGCGAGATCGTGCGCGGCAAATATTCGCTCATTCCTCAGGGTGACAAGACTCTCATGCAGGCCGAATATTTGGCTGATCCTAAGGGCATGATTCCAACATGGCTTATCAACTTCTTTCAAAAAGAATGGCCATACAAGACTCTTGATGCCATGCGCAAACAATTGAAAAAGCCTTATATCGAGGAATGGAGCGTATACACCAAGGTCTTGAAGCCGCAGCTGGATGCGTTGCCGCCTGAGGCTGCCGCAGCTAATCCCAAGCTGGCTGTTCCGGCACCCGCTTCGGCTCCGGTTCCTGCTGCCCCCCCGACGGCCGCTCCAGCCGCGAATGCGCAATGAACCGAAAGATACTGTTTCGAATCCTGCTGGGTGGAAGCTTCTTCCTCCTCATTTCCGCCTGCCAGACCACCGCTGACTTTGATAATGGCAGGGTCTACATGCGTGGCAAGGGCGTCGCCAAATATCACCTCTACGGCAACGTGAGCAAATGCAAAACCGCCTTTGGCCTCGATCCCGAGGCCTTTGACATGATGGCAACCGCTGTATCGATTAAGATACAGGCAAAGTTTCCGTCGATGAGCAAGGTCGGCATGCGCGATGGCCCCTACGATCCAACGGCTCGCTGTATAAAGGTGCGGGCTGTCGGCAGCGATAAGGTCATCACGGTGCGGGCGATCGACAAGTGTTGTGGTCGGGGTGAACTAAGCGATCCGAAGAGTCATCAACTGGATCTAGCCGAAGAGGCTTTCGAGAAGCTCGCCCCTCTTGCGAAGGGCAATCTTTCGATCGAATGGGCTTTGGTGGATTGTCC
Source organism: Oligoflexus sp. (assembly GCA_014377445.1). Classification (GTDB taxonomy): domain Bacteria; phylum Bdellovibrionota_B; class Oligoflexia; order Oligoflexales; family Oligoflexaceae; genus Oligoflexus. The sequence goes on along the minus strand of JACMPP010000005.1, from coordinate 47,931 downwards.
AAATTCCCTACAGGTGAAAAGTGATTCCACTGTCTGTGACGATAACTTCTACTTCTATCGCTGAGCCGTCGCGTTCGCGTTGGTTCTCATCAAGCGGCAGTAACGAAGATTGTCACGGCGTTCGAGAAGATCCTGGCGAGAGTAGGCCGGCCATTTCAATTTTAAAATCTGATCGATAAGTTCATCGTCGCTCTCCTGGCAGGAGCTGGGCAGGAGCGCGTTTAGATAGGTCGAGCGGAGGAATTCCTCTTTGTGCCGGCTCACCGACGGCAGGCTTTTCAGGAATGTGTCCTTGAAGGCCAGACGGTCCTGGCTCTGCTGGAAAGGGAAAATGTTGTTAAACACGGCTCGAACCTGGGCACGCGATAACGATGACTTTGGTCCCATGATTTTTTGTATCAAAGCCAGTTTCTGTGGGTAGGGAAGCAAGGCGGCTTCGATACCCTGACGTTGAAGGGCACCGGCATCGCTTGGATCCTTCTCGCCTTTTGCCCAGCCTGATGCTCTCGGGTCTTTCAAGGCTGCGAGCTGATTCAGCACCTCCCAGCGTCGCGGTTGATCAAGTTTGAATTCCGGCCACACAATTTTCTTCTGATAGATTTGAGCCAGTGTTTCCCGCTCCTCGCTGACGCCGAGGAGGGAGGTATAGAAGTCGAAGGCAAAGAGGCGGAAGTCTTTGGCTGTTTTGGTATCGACGAGCATCTTCTCAAAGGGCACGGAGAGTTGTTTGGCAAAACGAATGCGCTGCTCACGATCCGGAAAGTCTTTGAGCCGATCGACAAGATGATTTTCGATAAAATCCTGGAGTCCTTGAATGACCGCATAATCGTGTTCCAGAGGAATTTGCTCGACAGTGAATTTGATCACATCGGCAAGATGGGCTTCGCCATCGTCCAGGGCAAAACCAAGGGATTCCCAGAAGAGTGTTCTCTGCATCGGGTCGGCAATCCGGGTCAGGTCGCCTTGAATACGAGGCAATTGCTCGAGGGGCCAAACGATTTTGACAAAGTCATCGTCGGAGGCGTTGGGAATGATGAGGAGAGGGCACTCGAGTTCTTCCGAGATTTTGATCGTGGTTTTCGCGCCGTCGTAGTCCGCGCGCAGCGTTTTGTAAGGAGCCCAGGTATCGGCCGAGCCGGCGTCACCATAAAGCGCGAAGAGCATGCTGTGAGGTCGCAGATCGGGATGATCGCTGCGCGCGCTTTGGAGAATGTCGATCGTTTCGAGCTTGGCATCTTTTGAGCAGTTGGCCCGGACTTCCACGGAATTCAATCCCGCGCTGTGCAGCCAGTATTTGGCAAATTCATGGAGCTTGAGGTCGGGTTTGGTTTCAAGGGCGGTGAGTAGATCGTCGACCGTTGAATTGCTAAAAGCGTACTTGGAGAAGTAGGCTTTGAGGCCTTTGTTAAAATCTTCTGTTCCCACGCGGAAAGCGAGGAGTTTGAGCCAGGAAGCGCCTTTGCCATAAGTAATGCCATCAAAGTTGGAGCCGGCGACATCAGTATCGGGGACTTCGGCCACGATCGGATGGGTCGTGCTCAAGCGGTCCGCATAGTAGCCCCAGTTCTTTTCCTGATGAAAGCTGATCCACGCATGCTTGAAGTCAGGATGCGAGGCAAGGGCGCCGGCGGAGGCGTAGGTGGCAAAACTCTCGTTGAGCCAAAGATCATCCCACCATTTCATTGTCACCATATCGCCAAACCACATGTGAGCCATCTCGTGAAGCAACGTGCTGAAGTTGCGCTCCATCATGTGGGCAGAGCGTTCGCCTTTGGGCGCGAAGCGTTCGTTATAGGTCACGTTTGCCACATTTTCCATAGCGCCGGCATTAAAGTCGGGCACGAGGACCTGGTCGTATTTGAGGAAGGGGTAGGGTGTGGCAAAGGTTTTTTCATAGTAATCAAAGCCGAAGCGGGTCCATGTGAGCCATTCGTCGGGTCTCACGTAGGCTGCGAGAGATTGCCTCGCCATAACGCGGAGGGGTATGCGAAATTTTTGGTCTTCCCAAATCTTGTACGGACCGGCAACGAGAGAAAAGAGATAGGTTGAGATCGGGAGAGATTCCGGGAAATTCCAGAGGCGGGCACTCTTTTGATCTTCGATTTTATTTTCCCGGACGGTTGAGACAACCGTCCAATCTTTGGGGGCCAGAACCTTAAAAGTGAACTTGGCCTTGAGATCAGGCTGATCAAAATTAGGGAACATTTGATTCGCGTCGTAGCTTTCGAATTGGGTATAGAGATAAGTCTTTTTGTCTTCGGGATCCACGAAGCGATAGAGGCCGCTGCCATCGATGCTATAGGGATGTTTGTAGGTCACGGTGAGGCTGTTGGCGCCTTCTTTGAAGATATCGGGCTTGAGGTGAATCGCCTCTTTGTCGTAAGTGAAAGCCGCTGTCTTGCCATTGAGCTTGATGCTTTTGACTTCACCTTTACTAAAGTCGATGCGCAAAGGTTCTTTTGACGTCTTCCAGTTGAAGTCGATGATCACTTCGCCGAGAAAGAACTTTTCCTTTTCACCCCGGCTAATATCCATATTCAAAGCATAGCGGACGTCGCTGACCTGATCCTTGCGGAGCTGGGCTTGGGTTTGCGTTAACTTGGCCTGAGCCAGGGCTAGAGGCCCGAAGATCAGGAAGAGAACTATCGCAGAAAAACCAACACGGATCGACATTGGGAAATCCTCTGATGAGACGGGTTCAAGCAGAGGACGCTACTTGTTTCGAGATATTAATTCAACTTGAGAGTCAGAATCCGTATGACAGAGTCGCTCCCAATTCGAGGGCGGAATAGCGATTTTTAGCCCTTATTCCCTCAATTTTATGAGTTTGAACGAATAATGATTTTTCATAGCTGGCATCGAGAGCAAAGCCGAAACCTTGCTGATTTTCGTGGCGGATCCCGACCCCGGCCACGGCTCCATAGCCTTCAAAGTTTTTGCCCGCCCGCTTGAAATGGTGAACGGCGAGGCCGGCGCTGCCGTAGATCGATTCGCGCAGGCTGAATACATAAAGCGAATAGCGGGGCATGATTTTGACCAGGCTGTCCTGGTATTTGTGTTCTTTGTCCTCGCCCGGCTCGGTGAAGCCAAGGCTGAGATCAAGAGATGTCCGATCATCGATCCTGGTATCGAGGCCGAGGGAATAGAGTGTTCCCATTGTGTGGTTTTGATAAGTCCTCCCCGCGAGTTCTGTGGTCAGTTGACTGTCGAGGGCGCGCGTTGCGATTTCGAGGCGAAAGGTCTCGGCGTGAGCCGGCTTGGAGCTGAAAAAAATGAGGATGCTTAGGGCGATTGTGGCGAAGACGAGTTTGATATTGCGCATGGTTTAACCTTATTTTTTCAGAGATTTTATTGAGTGATTATTTTGCTTTCAGGACGTCCATTATTGCCGTCCCGATCATGCTGCGTACCATTGGGGTCGAAGTGAATCGGCGCCTGATAAACCTGAAGGCGAAGCAGTTCCAGATCGACTGCCGATTGAGTTGCATCACGGTTCATGAGTTCGGCAAATTTGGGGTCGTTTAAGATGCCTTGAATGCGCCCTTTGTCTTGTTCTGAGAGATTGCTGCGATTCTTGATCGCAGCGACGAGACTGATGGCGGCGCAGGCACAGGCATTTTCGGAACAGATGACTTGAGAGCCGGTGAAATCCGCGCCGGGACTCGTACCATCGCTGGCGATGCAAGCGACGCCGTTGGCGACAAAAGAACTGATAAAGGCCGCGGTGGCCCAATCGACCTTGGAGAATTTCGGCCAGTTGATTGCCGACGCTGTATTCCCAAGTTTCCTGCCTAGAACCTGGTTGATAAGGACTTTGTCATTGCCCATCTGCACGACACCTTGATTCAATTCCCTTAAAGCCGTCGTCATACCCCCGGTGATGCTTCCACCGTTTGGAACACAGACCTTTTGCGCGCAGCCGCCCCAGGGTCTCGGCAGAATGCATTGCTCGTACTGCCCGTTGGGGCAGCTATAACCGTTGCTGGATAGGAAGAGAACGATCGAGAGAATGACGATGGAAAAATAAAATCGCATGAGGCCTCCGCTGTTAGGTGGAGGCTTAAGTATTCCGCAAATGATTGATGGGCAAGGTTTTAGAGCATATTGCAGCAGGATCTGTTCTCGCGGGGGCTTGACCGGTTCTGAGTACGCGAGTTGGGTTAACTCGTCGCCGATTTGTTTTGAAACGAGGAAAATAAAAAAGCCTTCCACAGGGGAAGGCTTAGCAGAATTCTTTTAGACCTTGAATTATTGAGTTCCCGCGGACGGGATTTCAGCCTTCATTTCCTCGCTGATGTAATCTTTGACTGCCTGAAACTTGGTCTTCTCCTGCAGAGCTTTTAGCGACGCTTCGGCGGTCTTGGGATTGTCATGATAGGCCTCGATGAGGAGGCGTGCTGCATCCTGCTGAAGATCTTTGTTGTCGAGAGTCGCGGACTTTTCTGCGACCGTCACGTATTGCTCATCAGTGAGATTGCGATACTGCAAGGCCTTGAACGCTTCCCGGGTGACGTCATTGTCCTTTTCTTTTAGGACGACGTTCACGAGTGTGGAGTTCACTTCACTGTTCGGGAGATAGCGCATGCTGTAGACGGCCGCTGAGCGGACGTTGGAGTCGGGAGCTGTCAGGCTCGATTGAAGCGCGGGATAATAATCGGCTGCTCCATGATTGCCCATCGCCGCGAGCACTGTGCTCTTCATGTCGGCTTTTTGCGGATTGTTCAGTTCGGCAATCATTTCTTTGGGCAAATCAGGCAGCGCCGTTCCGAGCTTTTTGCCGATCGATCCCGCCGCGAGTAGGGCCGTGCCCGAAATTTCGGAATCCGTGGTTGAATTGGCGATTTGCATCATCTTCGCCGCGTTCGCCCCGGAAGGATTTGGATGATCATTCAAACCAAGCATCGCCTGAACTTTACAAAAATTATCCGGGCAGTCTGTGACCAGATTCGCAAGCGAATCGGCAATCGCAGGCGCCTGGCTTTGAGCCAATGCCCCGAACATAGCTGACATCCGGCGTCGTGCGGAGGGATCGCGATCCTTGCTATCAAGGATTTTGCTGACCAATGTGCTGGCATGATCGGGATTGGTGATGACATCGGCCTTGAGCGCCGAGAACACGGCATAGACTTCTATGCTGTCGGTCTTGTCGGTGATGGTATCCAGCTTTTGCAAAGCTTCTTCATAGGTCATCTGACCTTGCTCCGGCGCCTGGCGAGAGATGGCAATAGCTTGCTCCATGTTCGTCTTTTGCAGACTTTCCTTCGCTACCTTAGGTTGACTGGCGGTGACAGGCTTGTGGTCTTTGAGAGCAACCGAAATATAGGTTGTAAAGTGAGTCGAGGTTGGTTTGCGATAGTGAAGGGTCAGAGTTCCTTCCACCGACAGGAGACGCCCATCCGGACCGAGGCCATAAACCAACTGATTATCGACTGCATCGATTTTGATATAATCTTCCAGATACTGAGTCCAGGTTTTGGTGACCTTGAAGTTCTTACCCTCTTTGGCAAACACATACTGAACCTTCGCCGAACCTACTTCATCCTTTTCCGTGCGAAGGATCGGCTTATCACCATCCGCTTTCACGCCGACGAAAATTTTTTGCAAAAGACTCAGTTGAAAGGCCATTAGACCCTGAGGAAAGTCCTTGCCAAGATAATGCGTAATATCCCGACCGTCGATCGTCGTGATCATCGGTTTATGCAAGAAGATCGCCGATGTATTGGGATCGGACGCCGCATTCATCAGCGACAGTTTGCCGATGTCCTTCCACTCGCTCACGTATTCATTTTCACTTTGTTTGATTTGCGAAAGAGTTCCATCAAGCTCGATCTGAATCGACTCAGGCCCACTGCTTTTTTGTGTGGCCTTGATCTTGACCGCATAAAGCGCTTCATCTCCCGCCGGCGGGGCTTCCCTATCCGCGACCGACGCCGATCTATCTTCGCCTTCGCCTCCCGATCCCGATTTTTGTTTGAGAACGAACATCACGATGACTGCTACGAGTCCCAGCCCAAGCAATGCCAACAGCAGCTTTTTCATTACTTTTCCCTTACGAAAGGTGCCCAACAGAATTCAACCATATTAGCACAGTCGGGCCAGTGCGGGATCGATTCCAAGCAAAATGATCTAACCGCGATGATTTGGCTTGTTCTGCCCTGGGGCAGAGTTTCTCCGAAGGTGGTCGCCCCCTTTTGTGTTGGCCTTGTCGTTTTCCCAGGTTGTGGGTCTTGCCCGTCTGCCCCAGGGCATATTTTTTTCGGGCGTCGGGACAACACATTGCCAACGACAAACGTCAGCCTTGTCTTTTCTTATCCACAAACTCTTTTCCCAGTGCCAGCTCAGCCGCGACCTATGCCCCAGGGCACAAAATCAGTCCCGAACTGAAGCCCCATTCTGCCTCTCACCCATCGCCTGCACAGTCGCCATCAGATAGGCAACAGCAGCGCTGCATAGATGCCAGACGAAGTGACTTCCAAGAGGGAATTCGCCGCAAATATAAACATCGAGAGTTCGCGCGGCGAAAGCAAAAGTGAAAAGGATCGTGGCGGCGAGGATGCGCAGTCTTTTGGCTTTGTTTTCTTCGAAGACGACTAATGAGGCCAAGGCCGGCATCAGGCCGAGATAAAATTCGCCCTGGGAAAGGTAGGGGGCGAGCCCCAGGAGTTTGCCTGCAACAGGTCCAAGGAGAAGGAATAGAATGCAAAACGTGAGGGATTTTTGAATGGGAATCCGCCGGTCGGCGCGTTCTTTGAAATAAAAGGCAACGCAGAGCGCCACGAAAACGGCGATCGGTAGCGCATCGGCGAGTTGAGTCATGGGGTTCGGGAGGCTGTGGAACAAGGTGCTGCCGGTGGCGACCATGGCGGCGATGATCGATAGATAGACCAGGGCTTTGCGGGCGGGTTCTTTTTCGACTTTGCCCGCCAGATAATAGAGTCGCCAGGCGACGAGGAGAAAGGCGGCATTGCTGAAGAGATTGAATGGTTCGGCCCAGAGGCTGCTATCTGTTCGTTCGCAGTAGAGGTCTATCGGTGCTAGGAGAAATTGCCAAATATTCTGTAGGTCCATCGAGCGTTATTCCTCTGTGAGATCAATTTCACAAATCAGGGGGTAGTGATCGGAAGGGAGTTGGCTCCGATCGCGGAATGAGGAGGGGAGGGCTATTTCTGTCTGATCGTCTTCGTAGCGAAAGCGATAGACGAAGGCATCCTCCACACGGTCGTGGAAACTTTTGGCCACGAACATGAAGTCGAGTTGTTGAGCGATGAGTTGGCTGCGGATGAAGGTCATTTGCGAGATGCGGTCGTAGATCGGGAGTTCGCGTATTTCGAGAATGTCCTCAAAGGTGGTTTTGCCGTAGAGGTTGAGAAACTCTTTGGCAGTTTCGTGGCGGCCGGCCTTGCCGTTGAAATCCCCGGTGAGAATGATGGGAATGTGGGGACCGAGTTCGGCTTCGTATTGGTGGTAGATCTCGATGAGGGCATCGAGTTCGGCCCCGCGCCGCACTTTGCCATCGATGTCGACGCCGGCGGTATCGAAGCCGGATTTCAAGTGGACGAGGAGGATGACGAGCTTTACGTCGCCCGCAGTGCCTTCGAGGAAGAGTGCTGGAATATCCCGCGAGAGTCGCCGCGTGGCCGGGGTCCCGAGCTCATAGTAGGGAGCGGCGGTGGCGGCGAGGTGATAGGTGACCGGATCGATTTCGTGTGGATATTTGAAAGGCAGGGGCCAATCCTTGTGACTTTTGATGCGGCTCACCCAGGGAAGTGAGCGCTTGACCAGGAATCCGCTCTCGATGCCTCGATTCGAGTTTCCTGCGACGAGGTAAGGGATGTAGAGATCGTCGAGAAAAACCCGGGCGAAGAGTTCGAGGGATTCGTATCCGCCGATTTCGCAGAGGGCGACGATATCGGGATCGACCTCAAAGATGAGGTCGGCGATGCCTTTGACTTTGAACAGTGGTTTTAAGTAGACGTCGCTCCTGCCAAGGAGTTGCCATTGAGCTTCGGTCAATGTAACCAAGTCCTCTGGGTCCATCGGATACTCAAGCTGCAGGAAAAAATCCTGTGCGTTAAATTCCATTATTTTGAGCCGCATCATGACCTCTGCCAAAGTTCGCTAGCGAGACTTAACTCGATGTTAGTTCAAACATTTTCAACTATCCAGGCGTCTTTGCTCTATCGTCGCATAGACTCTTCTTGATATTCAAGTGTTAGTCCGAGTCCACTCGGGAGCCCTAGCTTAAGGAAGGATGCAGCCCCCAGATGAATGCCAAAGTCGAAGATAATTCGGGATCAGAAGTTGAATCCCCAGGCGCTCCGAGCAATCGCCGATTTCTCGTGTCGCTCGGTCGGGCAGCGGCGGGCGCGGTGATCTTTTCCCTGCCGTTGATGATGACGATGGAGATGTGGAACCTTGGTTTCTATATCGAGCCCTTAAGGCGTGCTTTGATGATCGTGCTGAGTATTCCCCTTCTCATAGGGCTCAGCCATATTTTTGGTTTTGAAGACACCTTCGGTTGGCAGGACGATACGATCGACGCCTTTGTTGCGATCGCGGTTGGATTCGTCTGCTCGGCCATGATCCTGACCTTGCTTGGGGTGGTGCATGGCCAGACCTCCGGACAGGAGATGTTTGGGAAGATCGAACTGCAGATGATTCCGGCCAGCATTGGAGCCCTGCTTGCGCAGAGCCAGCTTGGGAAGAGAGGGCGCAATGAGGAGGAGCGGACGACTCATTATCTGGGCGAGATCTTTCTCATGGCTGTCGGATCCCTTTTTCTCTCGCTCAGCATCGCGCCTACCGAAGAAGTGATTCTGATCGCCTTCAGCATCGGCAAATGGCAGGGCCTGCTCATAGGCTTACTCTCACTCGTGCTGATGCATGTCTTCGTCTATATCGTTGATTTTCGAGGGAGTGAGAAGAGCGCGGTGCCTGTTGCCGGATGGAATATTTTCTTCCGATTCACGGCCGTCGGTTATGCATCAGCGCTGGGAACCGGCTTTTTTGTGCTGTGGTTGCTCGGTCGAACCACGGGGCTCGCACCTCTTGAAATCGCGATGCTGGTCGTCGTGCTTGGTTTCCCGTCCGCCCTCGGCGCCGCAGCTGCGCGCTTAATTATTTAGGGGTATTTTGTGAGCCAGAATCTTTCCAATGACGATAAGAATAAAGATAAAAATCAAGACCAAAAGGATGCGCCGCTCCGCGCTGAATTTCATTCGACCACCCCAACCCTGGAATGGATCATTTCAACGGCCGGATTTATGTTGGTCGTTGCGATGCTTGGATTTATTGCCATGAACGCCATGAAGGGCGAGAATTCCCCACCCGCTATCACCGTACACGCAGAAAAAATTAGTCCCAATGGAAGCAGATTTCTCGTGCAGATTCGTGTGGAAAACAAGGGTGCAAGCACAGCGGCCGGGCTTACTGTCGAAGGGGTTTTGAAAGATGGGGACAAGGAAGTGGGGACGAGCACGGTGACTTTAGATTATTTGCCGGCACACTCGTATCGAACGGGTGGCCTGTTCTTTGACAAGAATCCAGAGGCCCTTAGCCTGGAGCTAAGACCCCTGGGTTATCAGGCGCCTTAAATCTCGATCATGCAGTTCCGCGCTGCATCCGGCGGTAAGCGCTGCGGATCGTCGCCTGATCGTTTTGATCGAGGTGTCCTGTGATGGCGGCGGCCTTGGTCATGAAATCGTCGAGAGCCCAACCCTTTTGAAAAACGTCGCAGGCGGCTTTAAAGAGACGAAGATTCCACTCGCCTTCCGGTGCACCTTCATCGAGGAATTCCCAGGTCGTGCGATAGAGTGGGACATGGATCATCTCATCACTGCCGATGTGTTTGGCCGTCTCTATCGGTTTCGACCAATCCTTCGAAAAACTCTCGCCCGAGAGAGAGCCCTGCTCCTGAAGCCAGTTCTCCAATACCGAATTCTCAACACGCTCCCGCAGATCTTTGAGGCTCTGAAACTTCATCTTGTCCGCGCGCAGATGATCCGGACTCCGCGACAGGCGCGAAGGATTTTTGCAAGAGGGATCGATGCGATCGCCCAGCACGCGATAGATCCGCATGACCATATCATCGTAGGCTGCACGCGATTCAAGTGGCGTCGCCAGGCAAAGGATAAAGTGATAGGACTTGCCGCCCGAGAACACACAGCTTGAGTAAGGCATGCCCCGATCATTTACGATCGCCAACTGATCGGCGAGGGTATCCTTGTCCATTTCAACCAGGATATTGCGAAAGACCGTGACATTCGCATCGGCGCGCCTCGGCTTCAGGGGATGATGATAGGCCTCCACCGGATCGCGATCACGGGTCCCATCAAGGGGATTGATCGAAAAGAATCCATGGCGCTGCTTATTATAGTGATCGAGGGGAAAGACGCGCGTGCCTTTGGGATTGTCAGCGAAGCAGCTGTGTTCACCTGGATCGAAAAGAACTTGAAACAAAGGATTCATAAGCTTCCTTGAGCGGACGCAGGAGGTCACGTCTCTGTCGTGAAGAAGAGAGGGGATGAAAGGGCACAAATGGAATTCGCTAGACCTTACTTGCGAAGGCCCCGGCCGAGAAACGGCTTCGATGTTGAGGGCAATGCTTAGCCTTGGCTTTATTCTACCAGATTATTTTATGGTATTGGAATGCTGACCCAATTGTCTTCTGTCATGGATTTGACGGCTTTTTAAAAGCCTGAAGCCTTAACTATTCTTGTCCTTATGACGGCGCGAAACTGTCGCTAAGGACCGCCTCTCGCAACGTTTGTCTCAAAGTGCGCCCAAGCAGACAGAATGGGCGAGGAACTCGAGTGCCATACGTCCAAATCTATGTTAAGTACAGCCTGTTATCGAATGAGGAGAGAAGCTCTTGGACGCCCTTCTAGAGATCCCAACGCAGGTCAGAGAGAAAGCCGTGACGAAGGCGCAATTTGCGAAGATCCATATTGAGATCAGCAATGTTTGCAACCTTCAATGCAGCTTCTGTCCCGTTGTCGAAAGAAAAAAAGGCATCATGAGCGTCGAGGATTTTGAAATGATCCTCGCCCAGGTCGGTCCGATGGCCGAACAGATTTGTCTGCACCTTATGGGCGAACCTTTGCTGCATCCCCACATCGGCCGCCTCGTCGATATCTGCGAAGCCAAGGGTGTAAGGCTTTTTCTCGTTTCAAATGGCGTTCTACTCAAAGAAAAGTCGACCGAGACTCTCCTGAGGCCCGCGTTTCGTCAGTTGAATTTCTCGCTCCACAGTTTTAAAGACAACTTCGGTGATATCGATCCCACGCTCTATCTCAAAAAGATCTTTGCGCTGACCGAACGGGCCTTTCTCGAACGCCCCGATCTCTACATTAATTATCGCCTCTGGAATCTCGCGGATCCGCGTGGCTCAAGCGCGGGCAACATGCGCATGCTGAAGGCGATCGAGGAACAATTTGGAGTCGCAATCGAAGTTGCGATCGATGTACGCAGCAAGAAGAGCTTTCGCATCAAAAACCGTCTCTACCTTCACTGGGATACCGAATTCGTCTGGCCCAGCATGGATCTCTCCGAGCAGGGTAATCGTGGCCGCTGCTACGGCTTGTCCTCGCACTTCGGGATTCTGGTGGATGGAACGGTTGTCCCCTGCTGCCTCGATAAAGAAGGCGTGATCAATCTCGGCAACATCAAAGACCAGCCCATCGAAACGATCCTCGCTACGCCCCGCGCCCAAACAATGCTCAAGGGCTTCAAAAACGGAAAGCTAGTCGAAGAGCTTTGCCAGCGTTGCTCCTACATCGACCGTTTTCGCTGACAGCGCCTCAAATCCGTTTTTTACCCCGCCCCGACCGTGTTGTCGGCTGATTAAATAGCCAAATAAAAATCAATGATATTGAAATGATGCATGTCATTTTGCGGTCAGGGTTCATCTTCCCGTCCGTTCTGCCGATCACGGAGATGCTTCGTCAGCTCTTTCGGTACTCTGGGGGCTTTGTGAGAACGATTTGTCGAATGAGTCTAATATCGACCGCTCTACTCCTAACAGGTTGCATTCAATATGCGTCCGGCTACAAACGCAAAGGCATCGCCGCTCCCGTTGCCGCGGAGGCCGCGCCAGCACCTGACGTCGGAACAGAGGAAACGTCTTCTGAGGATACCGCCGCCACCGATGAGGCTGCTGCGACTGAACTGGCAACACTGGCTGAAACCACGGCGCTCGTCAATGTCTGCGAATCCTGCCACAATCCAACTGGCCTTGGGAAAACCGTGCTACTCAATAAAGCGGCGATCCCCCGCTTGAACGCCGCTTATCTTGGCAAAGAAAAAGTTATGCACTCCGCTTTCCGTGCCTCCTTCGTAGGCGAAGGTCGCAAACATACGGTGCGCGTGATGTCGGCGGCCAAATAATTTCTTCGGTCTCCCACGCCATTCTCCTCTCAAAAAAATGAACAGATGTTAGCAAAAAGCGGCCTCCCAGCCGCTTTTCTAACTTTCGCGTATCCCTCATGCAAAGCTCTTGGCTCCCCACCAAAAATCTCGTAAGGTGATCTGTTACCCAAACCAAAACCATCTTCGAGGCACTTATGTCGCGTCCAGTCCTTGCACCGAATGCAATTGCTCCTGAGATCTTGGAATCGATGTCCAGCTTCCACCCCGAAGTCGTTAAAACAGTGAGCGATACCGTTGCGAAAGCACCGGTCGTCGTCATCGGCATGGCGGGAAACCCTTTTGTCAAAAAAGCGCGCAAAGCTCTCAACGAAGCTGGTGTGGAGTATGAATATCTTGAATATGGCAATTACCTTGGCCAATGGCGTCAGCGCCTCGCAATAAAACTTTGGAGCGGCTTTCCAACGTTTCCTCAGGTCTTTGTCAAAGGTGTTCTGATCGGCGGGGCGACTGAACTGAAAGGTGCGATCACGGATGGCTCCCTACAGAAACGTCTTGCCTATCCGAACGGCAAGAGCGGCAAGAGCCCAGTTAAGAAGAAAACAACGGACAAAAAATAAGACCAAGTTTGCTGCAGGGCTATTTGCAACAAGACTTAGTCTTCGTCCACACATTCCTATTTAGCGATCGCCGATCTGATGCATCTCGCGAACTTTCTGTTTGCTGTCAGAACTCGGCGTGCAATGATTCATTCCCGGGCCAGGCCTATGGCCCTGGTCGCCTTTTTTCAAGTCTGCACAATTAGTTTCCGTCGACAGGACGGGACTGTTGGATAGCGCTTCCACATGGCCCGGACTGTTTTTCGACGCCAGCGATGTCGGCTTAAAGCATGAGGTCACAAGCAAGATTGAAGGCAAAAGCAAGGATATTTTCAATCTATATTTTATGGCGGTTTTTATCAACATCGTCTGATCCCTTTCATCAAAGCCTTCACATCGTTGCTTCGCGAGGTCGTTTTTCCTGACGGACACTGGGCGATTCCAGTCGCTTCAACTCGTCAAGTTTGACCCCTTCAATGCCGAGGCGATCCAAGGCTTTTAACGTTCGATCGAACCAGTTTCTTTCGATTGCCGCGAAGCGACCGTGATCCATGAAGTCCGGCCAATCACTCCAGCCATCCCCTTCGGCAATGACATTCAACAGACAACTGTAGCCAAGCTCTGGACAACGTTTGCTGCGGAGTAAACCTTGAAGCAGACCAACTCGGTTTTCCAAAAGAGCAATGTGGCGATTGATAGGCATTGGAACCTCCAGCATAAAGTTACTTACAGATTAGCTGACAGCGAGCGCTAAAAAAAGAGCACGAAGTCCCGCCATGAGCCTGTAAGGCTTTTGCATTAAGACCCCCAGCCTTTCCGTGCCTAAGTCTCAGTGTTGAGACCGATCGTGCGCCGGATTGCGAAAGGTTTTGCGTATATCAAGGCACAGTAGCTGGAGATGCTAAGAAAAAGGTCCAGAAGCACCAAGCGATAAGGAAAATGAAACCACCGATCAAGATGATGCCGTGGGGGCGTGTCGCATGATGAGCCAAGCCTTTGCGAGGAGCCGGCGCATGAGCGTCGGCTCGAGGATCCGCTGGAGTTGTTGCTGACATAATTGATCTCTCTGGAGAGGAACTCCCAGGCACGCAGCGATTTGCCGAGAACGTAGGCCTCAGTTCTAAACTCTCGTAAAGGGCAGGGCGGGTCAAGACTCATTCCCGGATCAGAATGCTGAACAGGCGGAGCACGGATCAAAAAACTCATTCATATCAAATGGCTATATGGATTTTGAAAGCGCGACAGAAAATTTGCAGATTTTATTTTCGCATGAGTTTCGGCTCATCTCCAAATTCATGCCTCCCATAAAAAAATCTGCAGCCGGGCAGCGACAAAAGTTTTTTGCAAGTCAGCCTCGCAACGGAAAACCCCATCGATCAACAATTTGTTAAGCCGGCCTTTACCCTGAATTCCTTGTCCTTTCTCAAGTGCTGTTGCCACCCTACCAAGCTCTCCCGCCTCACCGCTCCCTTAATTCCTAGCGTTTGTCCCGTATAATAAAACCATCAAGAGATTGATCACGAGAATTCACGGAGATGACCGATGCTAAAACGATGGAAATTCACCACAAACGCAATAAGCATCTTCTTTGCCGGTATCTGCATGAGTGCAAGCTTTGGACTGCAGGCTCAGACCCGTAGCCAGGTCACCGGTGATACGAATGCCAAGCAAGCGCAGACACTTTACCTTCGCGCTGATATTGGAACGACGACCTTCGATAGTAAGGCTGCTGCCAGCAAGGATAGCCATTCTTCCACAACCTTCGAAGTCGGCGGTTGGTTTGGTGAGTCCCGCATTGTCGGTCTCGGCATCCGTAACCAAATCGATGTCGTGCCTTTTACTTTGAATAAATCAGAATCCGCCACCAACTTCACGGACGTTCGCCTCAAGGCTCGTCTCTGGGGCATCATTCCTTCGGTGGGCTGGAGTCTTTCGGAAGTGGATATCAAGAGAGCGGATGTGAAAACCATCGGTCTCTTCGGAACTGGAATGAACGCCGGTCTCGGCGGAACACTTCAGCTTTACCCTGGCATCGTTTTGAACGGCGATTACATGGTTGTGAAGAGTACGCACATGTTCGATAAGCTGGCTGGCACCACGAAACTCGGTGACCGTCAGGAAGCGGATCTCCATATCGCGTTCGATATCACCGATCGACTTCTCGATCTTCTGGTCGGCTATCGCGTTCGCAGCTATGAGATCATCACCGACGCGGAAACCTTTAAGGAAAAAGCTCAAGGCATCTATGCAGGCGTTCGCCTTGGAATTTACTTCTAAGCGACGTTTTCACGCTTGATTATTCGGTCGGAGCCAAGGCTTCCGGCCTTTTTTTTCGTCATTTGAGGTCTCAGGCCTTGCCGTGCTTCAACATCTGCTCACGCCTTTTCTTCGCGCGATCGTAGCGGCCTTTTTCCTCAGGCGTGGAGGGTACAAAAGGCGGGACCTTGGTCGGTTTGCTGTCTTCCCCGAGAGCCACCATCGTAAAATAGCAGCTATTCGTATGCCGAATGCTCTTCTCGATTAAGTTCTCCGAGATCACTTTAATCCCCACTTCCAGCGAGGTCTTGCCCGTGTAATTCACGGTCGCCAGGAAGGTCAGCAATTCACCAATAAAAATGGGTTGCTTGAAAAGGACCTTGTCCACGGACAGAGTCACGACATGGCAGGCTGCATAGCGCATCGCACAGGCATAAGCCACGCGATCGAGATATTTCAAAAGATCGCCCCCATGCATGTGCCCCGAAAAGTTCGCCATATCCGGAGTCACGAGCACAGACATCTGCAAATTGCGGGTGTTCAAGGGATCGACGGTCATCGCTGGACCTCCTCATGCAGGACAGGACAGATGGATCGGAGTTAACCCAACCATCATAGGAGGCAGCGTCCAGGCTGTCATCCAGAAGAAACGTGAATCAGCCGTCATCCAAATAGGGCATCCTATTGACACGTTGTTCTGGGCCGATGTTAGTTCACAGAACAGTTCGTTCTTTTAACCTTGTTGCTTTTTTGGAGTCTGATTAAAGTGAATTTAGGAAAGAGCTTTATTCACAACGAGGTTACTCATGAAAACACAAATGTCCCGCTTCATCGCCCGCGCCTCCATGCTGACTACCCTTGTCTGCGCGGCTTCGGCCTTCGCGCAAAGCTCGGAAGTAACTGTCACGGCAGGATCTCCGGCACTCCCAAACGTCACTTTTCTCGGTTCCGGTTGCCCAGCCGCGAGCGGTGCCGACGTCCATTGGGAAGGCGCTTCTTTGGTGGTTTCCTTCGGTGAAATGACCGCGGAAAAAGGTCAGGGTGTGTCCCTGGTTCTAAGCCGCAAAAACTGTGCAATTACGCTCGACCTAAAGACACCCAAAGGTCTCAGCTATGCTCTCGCCGCCTACTCGGCGACTGGCTATGATGACCTTGCTGACAAGGATACCCGTAATGTCACATTGTCGAACTTCTTCCAGGGTGACGGAGATACCGGAACATCCAGCAGCGAAGCGGTTGGTCCTGTTGCGGACGATTTCAAAGTTAAACACTTCAATACCCTCAGCACTTTGCTTTGGAGCCCCTGCAACGTTCAAAGGGCTCAGACCTTCAATGCGGCCATCAGAATTGCCAATGGTGGCGATCGGGCCGCAAGTTCCACAACGACACTCGACAATCTTCGTCTCTACTTCATTATCAAACCCTGTTCTACGGTTCTTCGCTGATACTTTTAGCTCACTCGCAATGGCTAAAACTTTTCGATTGATAGCCCAGGCCCACAGGTCTGGGCTTTTTTTTTGAAAAAGCCAAGCGTCACAATTTGCGCTATGGTTAGGAATCGATTGAGATCAAGGGAGAATATGCAACGTGGCCGATCATAGTACCAAGCACATCTGGCAAGCTTTCTTTACCAACCTGGCCATCGCCATAATCAAAAGCATCGCCGCGCTTCTCACTAAATCCGGTGCGATGCTGGCGGAAGCCATTCACTCGGCTGCGGATTGCTCGAATCAACTTCTCCTCCTTCTCGGTGTGAATCGTGCTGCGAAAAGCCCGGATGCCACCCATCCCCTCGGCTATGGCCGTTCACTTTATTTCTGGTCTTTTCTCGTGGCTCAGCTCCTCTTTACCGCAGGCGGGGTGTTTTCCATCTACGAGGGACTTCATAAAATCTGGTATCCAGAAGAACTGCACCACCTGGAGGCCGGCCTTGCCGTCCTCTTCCTCGCTTTTCTGATGGAAGGTTGGTCGACCCTGCAAAACATCAGAGAGATGAAACAGCGTCGCGGCAATATTCCTTTCATGCGCTATCTCCGCGATACCAAAGAGTCTGATCTCATCGTCGTCTTCGGGGAAAACTCCGCGGCCACAGCCGGCCTCGTGCTGGCGATGGCGGCCACGCTCCTGGCTTGGTATACGGGTGATCCCCGCTGGGATGGTGCCGGTTCTCTCATGGTCGGTGTCGTGCTCGTCGCAGTGGCGATTTTTCTCGCGATTGAAATCCAATCCCTTCTGGTGGGCGAAAGAGCTGACCCTCGCATCGAAGCGGATATTCTCCGCATTGTCGAGGCGGATCCCTTTGTGCTGGAACTTTTAAACCTGATTACGGTTCAACAGGGACCGGGTGAAGTCATGATCGCGATGAAGGTGCGTATGCAGGAGGGGCTGGTCACGTCCGAAATCTGTGACAGGATCAATGCCTTCGAAAAGAATCTGAAGGCTGCCCGTCCGGAAATCCGCTGGTGTTTTGTCGAGCCGGATAACCATGCCTAGTCCATTGGCTTTCACGAGGCCTATTCTCTATTCCTTCCGCCGTTGCCTCTACGCGATGAGAGCCCGGATGGCTCTCTGGTCGAGTGGTTTGACCGTGGAATTACGTGAAGTTGTTCTCGGACGCAAACCCGCGGCCCTGCTTGAGGCCTCTCCCAAAGGCACGGTTCCCGTCTTGGACCTGGGAGTGGCTGGAGGCGTGATCGAGCAGAGTCTTGAGATCATGCGCTGGGCGCTCAATCAAAGCGATCCGGAGTGTTGGCTTTCAGGAGTGGGGCCGTGCCTCATCCAGTCTCACTAAAGACTAGGCCTGAAGTTGGTTGGAATGATCATGAAGTTCGCGGGTACGATGTGTTTCCTGCCGTCCTTGAAAGAGCGGTAGATTGACCACAAAACTCGTATGTTCGGCTCGAGTGTCGTAGTAGAGAGAGCCGCCGTGATCTTCGGAAATTCCGCGGCAGATGCTGAGGCCCAGACCTGTGCCTCGGCCTACTTCCTTCGTGGTAAAGAAGGGCTGCATGATCTTGTCGCGAATCGAAGGTTCAATTCCCTTGCCGCTATCGGTCACGATAATCGACACCCAATTGGCATGACTAAAAGCTTCCAGACGGATCCATTTTTCCGAAAGGCCTATCGTGGCGTCATAAGCATTGCTGAGAAGATTCATGATGATTTGAGCAATCTGCCCAGGACGGCATTGCAACTGGATATCAGGATCGACGCTGAGCATGAGTTGAATGGAGTGATTGCGGATTTTTTCCTGACAAAGTTCCAGCGTCTCATCGACGATCTGTTTCAGATGTTTTACTTCCATCGGATCATTCTCGGAATTTCGTGAGAAGGAGCAAAGCCCCTTGATGATCTTGGCGATGCGATGCGCGGTCGCTTCGATATTCTCAAGATCCTGATCGAGTTTTATAGGGTCAAGGACCCCGCGTTCCAGGCGGCGACGGATACGGCAGGCCTGGCCGATGATAATGGCCAGAGGATTATTGACCTCATGAGCGACGCCGCCAGCCATCTCACCCAGCGATGAAAGCTTTGAGGCCGCGACCAGTTTTTCGCGCTGCAGATTGATCGCCTGTTCGGCAAGTTTGCGATCCGAAATATCACGAATCGTGAATTGCAGGACTCTTTGCCCATCAAATTGAAAGGAACGCAGGATGACCTCAGCCGGAAAATCGCGACCATTACGGGTGCGGAACATCCATTCATACTGATGATTGCCTTCCTGGTAGCCCTGCATGAGGTGATACTGGGCCGCAGCGGAAGAGTCCAGGCCATTGGGTTGGAAGGGGGGGGCCATAGACATGAGGTTGCAATTCATGAAGTCTTCCTTGCCGAAGATTTCAAACATCTCCCAGGCTCTCCGGTTGCAATCGAAGCTGCCATCTTTGGTGGCAAGAATAATCGCATCGTTCGACCCTTCAAAAACCGAACGGAAGCGTCGTTCCTGACTGATAATCTCCTCTTCCGCACGTTTTCGCTGAATGGCGATAGCGGCGACGTGAGCAGCCTCGGTGATCGTGACGATATCACTTTCGGAAGGGGAGTGCGGCTGGGCGTGATAGATCGCAAAAGTTCCCATTATCTTTTGATCGGGATCCAGGATCGGTTCTGACCAGCAGGATCCTACCCCAGCGGCAGCAGCCAGGGTGCGGTAAGGCGTCCAAAGAGGATGATCGAGGATATTGTCGACGATCACCCGGCTTTTCGTATAAGCAGCCCGGCCGCAGCAACCGACTTCGGGACCTATCGCTATTCCGTTGATAGCCTGACTGTAAAAGGTAGGAAGGCTTGGTGCCGACGCGCTCATGAGGTGCTTTTCACTTCGATCCAGGAGAAGAACCGAACAAAGCATATCGGGATTGACCCGCTCCACGCCGCGAATAATCAAATCTAAAATAGTTTGCAGGGGTGCGCCCATCGCGATCGCTGTCATGGTTTCAGTACGCGCTTCTTCAGTCAGCTTCTTGCGCACATCAGCGCTGATATCACGATAGAACCAAATGCGTCCCGTCACTTTTCCCGCGATGAGAAGAGGCTTGGAGTGAACTTCGATCACGCGTCGGGATTTGAGATGAACCACATCGGATTTTTTGCCCATGGGGTCACGCTTCGTAGCTTCAATAACGGCGAGCGCGTAGTCGGGATCAACAACCTGATCGATGACGATGTCGACTAGTTGTCTTGGCTTCAAGCCCTGCGCGTGAAGCTTGTCTATATTCCATAATTCAAGAAAACGCTGGTTGTATTCAGAAATTTTTTGTTCAAAATCGACAATAAGTATTCCATCTCGACTCGAGTTGAGAATTGCTTCTAGCAATGAAATGGAAAGGCTCATTATGTGCTCTACCGCCTTCGATGGATATATGTTTAGATAGATTCAGGATAAAGGATTTTTATTTAGAGCGATAGGCAGATTTACCAGAAATTTATGAGATTTATGTTCAGAATGTGTGGGTGAAATTTCTCATTTATTTTTGATATCTACTCAAAATTGGAAGGGGATTTTGTGCGTTATTAAAAAGTTAAATATTTCCGAAGATAAAAAAAAGCCCACGAATCTCTATAGTTCGTGGGCTAAATCATGATCTTAGATTGTAAACATTTGTTTATTGTCTCGGCCGCCATCGTTGATTCTCGGTCCCGTTGCATGGCCACTGCTGAAGCTGAGCGCCATTGTCATCGCTAACTTTCTCTACGTCAAGACATAGGCTACTAGGCACGGGTTTCAAAACGATGCCATCCCCCTCTTTCATCGGACGAAACTTTCGATTCGCCCCGCTGCCGCAGTCCCATTGCTGAAGCTTCGCGCCCTGTTTCACATCGACTTTCGCGATATCCAGGCATTTGCCGCTCGCAATATTCACCAATATGAAAGTCCTGTCGCCAGCATCCTGCGCGCGAAATCTCTGGGCGTCCCTGCTATTGCAATCCCACTGCTGAGCCTTTGCTCCATTGTCGCTCGACGATTCGTTGACATCGATGCATTGGTTGCTTTGCGTGGACACAAAACTGTAGATGTCGCTGAGTCGAGCGCAGGCTCTTGCGGTCGCGATGCCGACAAGAGCCCTTTTTTTCAGAATACTTTGGCCCGAACGGCAGCTTCGCGCTTCATCATGCGAGCCATGTAGGCTTCGAGTGGCGGATTGCCTTTGACAAGGAACTCTTCCGCACCGGGAATGATGGTGGCCAGCATGATGTCGGCAGCGGAAAATCCGCTGGCAAGAATATAATCCTGTTTCGAAAGGATAGGATTCAGTGCCAGTTTAAAGATCTCAGCCTGTTGTTTGTTAAAGGCGTGCGTGACTTTTTTCTCTTCCTCGGTCGAAACGTGTGTAAACATTCTTGCGATCACACACTCAAGACTGCCGACGGACCAGATCATCCACTTCGTGTAGTCGGCGCGAGCCTGCCTGTCCTCGATCTTCGGTGCGAATGATCCATAGCCGTAGGTATCGGCGATATACATGCAAATGGCTGCCGATTCGAAAAGTACGATATCGCCATCCACGAGCGTGGGCGTTCGGCCCATAGGATTGAGTTGGCGATAAGCGGGACTATCCATCTCTCCCGCAGCCTTCTTGAGGAAATGATCTTGATAAGGAATTTTAAGCTCTTCGAGCAACCAACGCACACGGTCGCTGCGATCCTGATAGGCCATACAATAGAGGTCGATTTTCTTTTGCATATTCGTCCGTTCGGGTGAGTGAAATGAATCGTCCCCGGGATGTTAGCAGTTTAAACAGGAATGGTTAAACTCCGCGTTAACAAAACAAGGTCAGGATCGTTTGGACAAGGGCTGCCGTGTCCCCCCTAATCCATACTCAATTCTTACGCCAAGACTCAGGTGCGCGCCCCTTCGGCCCGAAAGCGGCCTTTTCCAATTTTCTCTCAAAAGAATCTACTTTCTGGGTTTATTAAGTGGCAAATTGCCGAATTAAACACAGATGTAACAGTGACTTACAACGATGATTTGAGTATTTCTAAGCCCCTTTCAAGATCTGCCGATAACAACTCTAATGGTCAATTAAGACCCGACGACAAGGTTGAATTTATGAAGCTGATGTTGCTCTTGCTCATACTGACTTCACTTGGCTGCAAGCCTATCGATGGCGCAAGTTCACCTTCATCCGTCACCTCTGCCTCACTTTCGGCGACGATCAAAGATTACAAAATAGATTTTACCGGCAGTCCTGCTGCTAAGATTGCATACTGCGATTCCCCCTCCGATACAGTCGAGCCTCTCGTCAAAGAAAGCGCGGAAGCGGAGTGGAAGAGCCCAAGTCTAGCTGAGCGCGAAAAGGTCTATATCCTCGATGGCGAACTTGAAATTTTTGAGCCTAATGAACCCTGCTCCGGCGCGGAACTCTATAGTTTGATTCGGGCCCCCATGTTTGTCGCCGACAGAGTCTCGATTCCCGACGGTCAAGAGGCCATTGGTGATGAGAAGCTGATGCAACTGAAACGCATTGATCCGGAAACCAAACTCACAGCAACTTCTCTGTTGCCCCGCTTTAAGACTGCGCCAGCCCGCTTTGCCAAGTTGGATATCGCAATCCTCAATCCTGACGGCACTGCCGGCGAACGATTTGTCAAAGAATTTGAGTTGAAACAAACCAATTAACAGAACCTTCCCATGTTACCTGAAGCCCATGGCTAGCGAGCTCTTTGTCGATAGCTCTTGGCCAACTTTAAAGTTAAGTCCCAGCATGCCGCAAATTCCTCATAAAGGCAGAGGAGCTTTTTCTTTCTGTGAACAGATCGCGTATAATGGCAGAACCCAAGGCCCCGTCCACGGCCGTCTTCTGCCTAGGAAACGCTCATGATAAGAATCGATGCCAAGCTCAATGAAAAAGTTGATTTCATCCTTCTCCTGGCAAGATCGCTTCAAGGCTGCGGGGCAGCCGCTCATCATCTTGAGAGAGCCTTGAGCAGTGCCGGGAAAGGCCTTGGCCTCGGGAATCAATATCTCGCATTTCCTACGGGTCTGGTCGGGTCCTTCAGCGAAGATGGCGACCATCGCAGCATCGTCATTCGCTTCAAGCCGGGGGGCATCGACCTTTCGAAGCTCAGCAAGATCGATGAAGCGGCTGATGCCGTGCTTGCAGGTCAATTGAGTCTTGCCGAAGGCACGGCGCGCATCGGAGAGATCAACCGGCAAAGGGATGATTATCACGCTCTTCTGCAGATCTGCTCCTATGCATTGGCCTCCGCTGGCTTTGTAACCGCTTTAAAAGGCTCCCTCGCGGATTTTATCGCGGCAGCGGTCCTTGGGGTCATTATCGGCGCTTTCGACGTTTTAGGGAGGCGTTTTTCGATCTTTGATCAGCTCTTCGCCGGGATGGCCTCCGCCTTTGCCACGGTGTCGTCCATTCTCCTCAGCCGGGAGTTTCCCAGTCTCTCGCCCGACCTTGTTATCCTCGCCAGCATAGTCGTCCTTTTGCCAGGGCTAACTCTGATCATCGCCTTCGTCGAACTGTCCACCCGCAACCTGATTGCGGGCACCGCGCGCCTCGCCGGTGCGACCGGAGATCTCCTCAAGCTGGTCTTTAGTATCGCCATCACCAAAAAATTTATGACCAACAGCACGCATCTGACTGTGCCGGAGATCACTCATGTTGCGCTGCCGGCCTGGACGGAGGTGTTTGGTGTGATCGGACTTGCCATCGGGTTTATCATCCTCTTTCGCGTGCGTCCCAAGCAGGCTCTCTCCGCTTTCATCGTCTCCGTGATGGCTTACACCGTTGCGCGTTTCGGTTCCGAGCGTCTGGGGACCGAACTTTCTTTCTTTGTCACCGGAGCGCTGGTGGCCTTGATATCCAATGGTCTGGCTCGTCTGATGCGAAGGCCCAGTCTCATCACTCTCCTCCCCGGTATTATTCTCATCGTCCCGGGATCGATCAATTACCGGGGGATGACGTCGATGTTTCAGAACAATGTGATGGATACGGTTCAGACCAGCTTCTCGGTGATCATCATCGCGATCTCGCTCGTCGCCGGTCTGTTCTTCGGCAACGCTGTGGTTCCGCCGCGCCGAAGCCTTTGAAGACACGGAACATCAAACAAAAAAAGTGCAGAAGCTCTCGGGCCTCTGCACTCTTTTTTTATGAAAACTTACACTTTCAAGCACATGATCTGCTTCGTCTTACCAAAAGCCTAAGGCTTAGAGTTTAACAGTTACAGAACCTGTGTATTTTTGTGAAGTTTCACGCGCTGTGTAGCGTGTGTTGTCTTCTGTGACTGTATCGTTACGTTCGCCGCGCATAAGGCTGTAGTTCAAACCGAGGTAAGCTGTGCGGTTGATCGCGAGGATACCTTCGAGTGATCCACCGTAAAGGTTAGCCAAACGGTAGCCCAGACCTGATTCTTCAGCGCCGATTTCTGTAGAAGCTCCGCCTTTGAACTCAGCAGCTGCCGAGATGCGTGAACGAGCGTCTGTCCAGTAGGTAGCAACGACTTTGGCAGCCAAACGGTCAGAGCTTTTGTATTGCTCGAACAAGTGAACGGCACCTTGGACGTTACCGTCGTAACGAGCCATCGATACAGAACTTGCGAGACTGAAATTGTCTGTCAAGTTACCGCGAGCGAAGATCGTACCAGTCGATGGCAGGTAAACAGCGCGCTCGTTGATCGAGTCAACTCTTGGCAGAGCTGTGAGGCTCAACGAAGGAGCAGCGATGGCGCCAGTCAAAGCTGGGCGAACTGCGCCGGCTACAAGAGTGTCGTTTGCTTGAACTTCCGATGTATACGCAAGGCCGATTTCGAATGCTGGCTCGTGGTAAGAAAGACCGGCGATGGCACGTGTGTAGTCAAAGCGGAAATTGTTTTCGTTCGCGTAAGTTTCCTTAACTCGCAAAGTCGACATTTCAGCGCCGCCACCGATGGTGAAGTACTGACCGAATGTGTAAGCGATCTCTGGATTCACACGTTGAACTTTATAGTGTTCTTTGTTGTCGTTCACGTCTGTACTACGGTTTTGAGCGTCCGAGTAGCCACCGTTAACACCGAAAGTAAGATCCTGCCAGCCGTATACAACAGCAGCGTTGATAGATGGATCTTGAAGATCAGATCCAACGCCATTTTTACGGAGTTGGCTGACTTGTGTTTCGCCTTCGAGACGAGCGCGGAGGCCGGCGTTCTCGTGCAATTGTGAAGGAGATACGTAGTCGAGTCCACCGATCAGCAAGCGATCACGTTTCGCGTAGTCTCTGACTGTGGTGTTCACGGGGTAGAGATCGCTCTCAGCAGCCTGTGCAGAAGTGGCGCCTAGGACGATAAACAAGCTGACTAATTTTGAGGCTTTCATGAGTTTCCCTTTGTAAAAAAAATCCCTACTTCGGGGATATACAATCCTTCAATCGGCAGCAACAGATATCGGTTCTTCGAAGTCGATAATGTCGAATCTCCGATTTACGTATCTTGCCCCAGCAATGGGTCCAAACGAGCTATTTATTTAATAAAATAGGGCTTGGCCGCCTGGCTCACAGCGCGAGTTTTAGGGCTTTTGAGGATATTTTGACGAAATTTTTTGAAAATGTTCCGATCCGGCGATTTGCCCAATTTCGAAGCAGGAGGCTCCTCTTTGGCTCAACGTGCGCGGGGAACATTTGGTAACTCATGATTAAGCTATCGGATTATATAAGCAAATCTTGGGAAATCTGCCAAAGGAGGAAGAAAGGGGAGTGCTAGGCGAATGTAGTGAGAATCCTTATCGCCTTCGCATCGTATACACAAGACGAGGCAAGTGATTTCAACTTCGATCAAAGATCGCAACGGTCGACAATATGAGTCATGCCGAGAGTCCAGATCTTGAAAAGAGAGTAGGCGATCACGGCAACCGTTCCGATAATTACTGCGTGCCAGAAGTAATAAAGCCAAAGGCCATCGCTCAGGACGGAATTGAGAAACGATGCGACACCGAGGGGATCATGACTTGGATTCTGATAGCTGCCTCTTGGGACAACCCAGGCAAGGATGTTAATCCCAAGGGAGAGGACAATGATCCAGACGCTCAGGACTTCACGTTCCAGGACAGAGCAAAGGCGAGCCAAGAGTTTTGACATTCAGCACCTAAGATAAATTGTGGGGATTTAGATGTATTCTACCCTAATCCCACAGGTCTTAGAAGACCTCGGTCCCATCAATTTTCAGCCGACCCATCAATCTCCAGACATACGTGTCGTCTATTCGAAAATTTTCTCACGAACCTCCCAGTAATAGGTCTTCTTTCGGGCGATCACAAACATCGGCATACGAAAGAGATCCTTCTGCCTGAGGACATCGTCGGCGCTCTCGATCGCCACCTTCGCTTCGGGAATTCTGAGATGCATGCGCATGAAGTTGTAGTAGAACGCGCGATAATCGCTCGGGGCGTTCATGTAGAAGAACTCACGAAGGGATTCGCCGTCGTAGTCATAGTATTTGACCTCGATCCGGGCCTGCCCCTTCTTATCGTAAGTCTTCTCAAAATGCATCGAGTCGGGACGCATTACGTGGGCATCCTTCAGCGACATCGCTTCTTTTAACTTCTTGTCGTTGTCAACCAGCGTCGCCTGACAGGAATTGCAAATCCGCGCTGCGATATCATTTTCGCTGCCGCATTGAGCGCAGCGCTTGAAGCGAAAACGAAAGTTGCAGGGAATCACCTTCAGAGTCGCAGGATCCTCCTTCGCCCCACGGCATTTACGACCAAAATGTTCGACCAGCTCTCCATCCGGATCCACGAGGCCCCAAAAATCATTTTGGTGACCACAGTCCGGACAAGTCACGACGACCGGAACGGAATCGGCCGAGGGTTTGTCCTCGTCGATCTCAGGGCTGAATATGTCGTGTCCAATGCCGGTGTAATCCAAAATCAAACAGTCGGTCTTGCCCTCTGCCAGGCGAAGCCCGCGCCCGACGATCTGCTGATAAAGAGCCACGGATTCGGTCGGACGGAGGATGGCGATCAGATCCACATGCGGCGCATCGAAGCCGGTGGTCAGGACCGAGACATTGACGAGGTATTTGATTTGGCGATCTTTAAAGCGTTTGATAATCGCGTCGCGTTCGTTGCCTGCTGTTTCGCCCAAGACCAGAGCGGATTCATCGGGCGGGAGATGAGTCATGATTTCTTCGGCATGGCGAACCGAGGCGGTAAAGATCATTACGGCCTGCCGATCCCTGGCCATCTCCACGATATTGGCGATGATCCCCGGGGTGATGCGGCCCTGATCCTTGAGGATGTGCTCGACCTCCTTCAGCGCAAAGCTATCCCCCCTGAGCTTCAGGCTTGAAAAGTCATAGCCCGCCACGGGCGAATCGATCTTGATAGGTGGCGTGAGATATTTGCTCTTGATCATATAGCCGAGCGTCAGATCATAGATGCATTTCTTGAAAAAGCGCGGCTCACTCGTCCGCATCAATCCCCGATGGCTGAACTGATAAATCCATCCCATACCGAGGCGATAGGGAGTCGCGGTGAGCCCCAGGATGCAGATTGTGGGATTGACGGCTCTCAGTCGCTTGATCACCAGGGCATACTGCGTGTCCTCCTCCATCGACACGCGGTGGCATTCGTCAATGACGAGTAACGAAAAACTCTTGAAGAGGTCATCGCCGGCCCTGGCCACCGACTGGATACTGCCAAAGATCACTTTGGACCCCTTGTCCTTGCGATCGAGTCCAGCCGCATAAATCCCAGCCTCAAGCCCATAACTTTCGTACTTGCCATGGTTCTGCTCGACCAACTCCTTCACGTGCGCCAGGACCAGGACGCGGCCTCTGGCAATACGGGCGAGCTCAGCGATCACCAGGCTCTTACCAGCTCCGGTTGGCAGGACTAGCACAGCAGGCTCCCGCTGCTTTTGGAAGTAGCGGAGGGTCGAATCGACAGCAATCTGTTGATAAGGGCGAAGTTGATACACTTATTTTCGACTCTATTGAGATGTGAATGCCGGACGGCCGAGTCTGAACATGGGCGATCTTAGTGGATTTGAGCCTGGAAAATCAACAGTTTCGTCATGGGCAAAGCCAGACTTTTTCTCTTTGAGGAATTCCGGAAAAATTCCTAAAAAAAATCGCCATCCCATGGGTAAAGGATGGCGATTTTTCAATTGAGTCTCGAAGGACTAAATTAATCTTTGGATGCTTTTTTGACTTGTTTCTCTGCCTTTTTTTCTTTAGCAGACTTAGCCGGTGCCTTTTTCGTTTCTTTTTTCGCGTCTTGACTCTTACCCATATCATCTCCCTCAAGTTTCAGTGAAAAACTAATCGACGCCAAAATGACTTTTGCCAGAAGAAGCGCGCTCTTCAGCAATGTCGCAAAAACTTTCCTCTATTTCAAGGCTTTCCTGTTTCGGGTAGAGTCGGGCCCGGACGGGCTGTCGAAAGCCCGAGGTCTTCAGGGGAGAGGAAAGATTTAATGACAGCGCAGTTGTTTGCTCAGGTCTTGGCTAACGTTCAAAGCCTCGGGGCCAAAGAGGATCTCCTAACGGGTATTCTCGCCACATTTTTTCAAATCAGTCCCAAAGGAAGCGAAGCCTTCTTCAAAGCCGCCTTGGAGCAGTCCGCTGCCGACGGGAAGGAATACTATACCCGCTTTCCCGAGGCCTACGGGGTCGTGCTGGGCGAAAAGGTTTCCAAGAAACGTTACGCCTGGATCGAGGACAAACGCATCGCTTTCGCGCCCGACATCTGGCTCTTCGATCAAAATGCCGAAGAGTGGAGCGAGATCAAGCCCAAGCCGAGCGAGACGAGCTTCCATTTTCTTATCGAATGTAAAGAAAGTGCCAGGGTCACCAAAGGTCAGGCCCGCGGCTATCCCTTTTTCGAGGACGATCTGTTCGGCAAGATGCAGCCCCGCGTCTTTACCCTTCTGATCTACGACGAAGCGAGTGAAGAAGAGAAAAGTTCGTTCGTCGCGAATCTCACCTGGCTCCGCGTTTCGGACCTGCTTCAGGCGATCGTGAAGGGGCTCAGCGAAGCGCCCGAAGCCAGAGATCTCAATTTTATTCTCGAACTCCTGCAGTATCATCTCACACTGAATCTCAAGACCCTGCTCGATCCATCCCTTCGGGACGATGAGGCCGTGCTGCGTCTCGGCAGTTGGATCCGGAGTCGCGTGCCCTGTGACGGCACGATAAGACCCCGAACCAGATCTGTGAAGATAGGAAGCCGCAGCTTCGCCGGTAAATGGCTTTGTCTGAATAGCGATCAGAAGACTCAGCTCTGGCTCTATATGGAACGCAAAGCGGGAGTCTTCCATCTGCAGATTGAAAAGTGGCTGGACCAAGCCCAGGTGGGCAAACCCACCAAGATCGCCCTGAGTGCCGACATTGGAGGGGAGCAGTGGAACGATCTTCTGGTGCAGATCAAGCGCGAGCAGCAGAAATACGTTGAGGAACTCAGCTAGACCGGACCTCCTCTCTTCACAATCTACCCATGACGATTTGGTTTAATGCCGCTTATCAATACCCAGGATGCTGCGAGCGTGACAGCGCATGCGAAAAAACATCCTGAGCTTGGACATGACGCGAACATCTGATCGATCAGAATATTCGTCACCCATGAAAAGGCCCGAATCCTTCGATTCAGGCCTTTTCACAAGAGCCGGCAATCAATTGGCTGAACGCACATAACCGTCATTACGGGCGGCGTCTTCCGTCATAAAACAAGAGCGGTCATCGTCCTCAAAATATTTCTGACCGTCCAGGATCTGCAGGTAGCTCTTGCTGTCCTTCGCATAATAAAGCTTGGTTTTGCGATCGCCGACGATAGGGCAGGTTGCAGCCTTGATCGATCGTCCCACCGTCTGCGTGACTTCCGTCGCCGTTTTGCCAGCCGCTTCAGCGGTCGTCTGAATGCCTTTCGCCACTTCTTTTGTGCCTTCCTTGACGTTCTCCAATCCATGCTCGACCTTGTCGCCCGACGTTGCTGTCGGTTCGGCAGCAAAAGCCTGCGCGCTGATGAGCAAACTGGCGAATCCTAGGGCGCGTATTGTAGCCTTCATAAGGTCTCCTGATGTTTTTGTGACGTCGCTGGCGTATGTTCTTCACCGAGCCGTGCTCACTTTTGAACTGTAGTTAAATTTATCAAGATCGAAAAGGTCAAGTTCGACCACTGCAGGACCTATCGCAAGCGTGGCATGGGCTTCCTTGCTCGGTCGTGGCCTCAGCGGAAGCGCTGCTCTTCTAACAATTCTTCGCTCACAGCCTCTCCGCACGGGGAGGCTGAAGTCATTGGCCTGTCGAGCTTCAGCCAGGCGAAATTCATCTTTTTCAATTCATCTGACACATGACGGAGTTGGAGCGAGGGCTGTGATAAAGCTCTGGTTCTTGCGTCTCGCTTTGCTTAGGATGGGACGGTGTCCGGCGGACAAGCTTGCCCGAAAAAGTGGCGCGGCGCCCCAACTCCTCAAATTGCGATGACTCGAGCCCAAATGAATAAGTTCCTGAACATCTTTTTCCTGCTCATCGCCTTTAATTTCGCCTGCGTAAGCTATTCCTTCAGCAACGAAGGCGGTCGGTCCCAGGCCCTGGTTCCGTCCCAGTCGTCCCCGCTTAGACTTGCGGTGAATCGTGAGAAGGGTGAGGATTCAGGCTTTTTGCCCCTGATCGAAGGTTCGGAAGCTTTCGATGCCCGGATGGCTCTTGCCAGCACGGCTGTGACGAGTCTCGATATTCAATACTACATCTGGCATCACGATAAAACGGGTGTGGCTCTCCTTTCAAAAATTCTCGATGCGGCCGAGCGGGGTGTTCGTGTGCGCCTGCTTCTTGATGACATGAATCTTGGCGACGACAGGGAGTTCTTAGAAGATCTCGATCGTCATCCCTTGCTTGAAGTTCGCCTTTTTAATCCCAGTGCTTCTGACAGCCAGGGACTTTCCACGATCGCACGCGGCCTGCAGATGGTTTTTGACTTCAGCGATATGAATCGCCGCATGCACAATAAAGTCTTTATCGCCGATAACACAGTCGCTGTGATTGGCGGGCGTAACATCGGAGACGAATATTTCGACCTTAAGGAGAACAAGAACTTTCGGGATCTCGACGTCCTGGCCGCAGGACCGGTGACCAGGAAACTTTCCTCGACCTTCGATGAGTATTGGAACAGTGCGCAGGTCTTTGGTTTCAAAAACAAGGATCAGGCGAGCGGCGATGTGTGGAAAGCGATTCGGGCTTACCGCAAGATCGAAAGGAACGACAGCCCTGAAGCCCTCTTTGCCAATCAAACTCTGAAAGCCTTGAGCCCGGAGATGATTGAAGAGTACAAATCAAAGCTCATCTGGGCCCCTTGTGAAGCGATGGCGGATTCGCCTAACCTTGACGATAAAAACGCAACCGGCCTCGAAGATCAAATCATGAAATGGCCCATGCCTAAAAATAATTTTCTGGTCGAATCAGCCTATTTCATTCCTCCTCCCCGTCTCCTGAATCTCTTCAGGAAGCTCGACAAATCTGGCGTCAAGATCAAGGTTCTCACGAACTCGCTGCAATCCAACGACGTAATGCTGGCTCATGCGGGCTATATGTCGAAGCGGCGAGAGATTCTCGGCAGCGGGGCGGAGCTCTATGAGTGGCGGATGAAAAAAGTTATGGTGAAGACGAGGCAGCCTGGCGGTCTCTACGCGAGTCGTGCCGGACTGCACAGCAAGACCTTTGTGATCGATGACGAATATGTTTTTATCGGCAGCATGAACCTGGATGCCCGCTCGATCGATATCAACACCGAGAGTGGCATGATGATTCAGAGCAAGGCGTTGGCCAAAGTTATCACGCGCTTCATTACCGAGGGTATGAGCGAAGAATCGAGCTGGAAAGTTTCTCTCGTTTGTCCAAAGAGTAAATGCGAGGGAGGGGCCGACGATCAAACGATCGAATGGAAAGGCAAACAGGATGGTCTATCCGTCTCGCTCGATCAAGAACCCGAATCCGGTTTTTGGAAGCGAACGACGGCGTGGTTCCTAAGCCATCTCCCTATCGAAGACAAGCTCTAAAGCGGAGGACATAGATATGACGGAATTCATGATTGATCTCGGCGCGAAGGGGCAGCACAAGCTCAGATTCATGAAGAAGGAGCTGACGGAGAGGAAGATCGACTTCGGCTTTGTCGGCCTCGTCGGCGATAAAGCGATTCGGATCTTTTCCAACAATCTCGTTGAAATCGCTGATCTGGAATTTATTAGGGCCGAAGATATCGACGAAGCAGAAGATGGTCTGCTGGCCGTGGCTTACATGGAGCGATTAAATCAGCAATACACGAACTCATGTCTGTTTAAAAGTATTCCGGGGAAATTTTCGGCCTGGAAGGCGTTGTGCATTGACAGTAGAGATGAATTCGACTTCCATGGAACTGTGAGTTTCTGCCAAAAACTCAGTTCAAGTCCTTGGAACTAATATATTTAGTCCTAGGATGTTACAGAAAATTAAGCGCTTTTGGGTTGACCTTCGTCCTGTAATGAACGACATATCGGTGGTCCTCTTCATGCATTCTCTGGAGACAACCGATGGCTCGCTCCCTAGTCGCACTCTCAGTCGTTACCGCAGTGCTTTCCCTCTCCGCTTGCGGACAGAAAAGCCGCCCTTTAGCATCAGGCTCTATCTTGAAGGACGATGCGATCGTTCGCGAATTCACCGAATCGACCGATGCTAATCTCGACGCGCGTCCCACCAACAACAGTTGTCTGGCCTTTGCGCGTCCGACTGAAAACACCAGCATCAAATTGCAACGTCTCGACAGCAATTCCTTCGATCAAATCGTTGAAATGGTGCAAGCGCCGCAAACTCCAGGTCGCTTTTATGCTGTCCGCCGTACCGGTCAAATCGAAAGCTTCGTAGGCGACGGCGCGAAATCGATGTTTCTCGATCTATCCAATGTCGTGAACTCGCGTCCGAGTGAGGGCGGTCTCCTTGGAATGGCGTGGAACCCCGCAAAAAAAGGAGAATTCTACCTTTCCTATACTCTGCCGAGTTCGGCGAGCCCTGCAAACCTCCGCTCGACTATCGCCCGCTTCCAGACCGACAGCGAGACAGGCGCTCTCTACAAGCCTGAGATTCTCGTGTCCTTCGAACAACCCTACGAAAACCACAATGGTGGCCATATCGCCTTCGGCAAAGACGGCTATCTCTACATCGGCTTCGGTGATGGCGGATCAGGCGGCGATCCTCTCAACAACGCTCAAAACCTCAATGTCCTCTTTGGCAAAATCCTTCGTATCGACATCAGCAATCCAGGTGCGTACACAATTCCCAAAGACAATCCTTTTGTCGGGCAGCCAAACACCAAACCTGAAATCTATGCCTACGGCGTGCGAAACCCCTGGCGCTTCCAGTTCGATCGCGCGACAGGTGATCTATGGCTGGGCGATGTCGGCCAAAACCTTTGGGAAGAAGTGGACAAAGTCACCAAAGGTGGCAACTACGGTTG
Source organism: Oligoflexus sp. (assembly GCA_014377445.1). Taxonomy (GTDB): domain Bacteria; phylum Bdellovibrionota_B; class Oligoflexia; order Oligoflexales; family Oligoflexaceae; genus Oligoflexus. The sequence goes on along the minus strand of JACMPP010000005.1, from coordinate 14,809 downwards.
GAACATACGCGAAGGATTCAACTGCTACGAAAACAAGGCAAATTGTGGCAACGGCAATTTCGTTGAACCGGTCATTCAATATGGTCACAACGAAGGCGCCTCCATCTCGGGTGGTTTCGTCTATCGCGGCAAAGCGCTTCCTTCGCTTCAAGGCACCTATATTTTCGGCGACTTCATGTCGGGCAATATCTGGGGTCTCTTCCCGGATCAAAACGGCAAGCTCCAAAAGAAACTCCTTATCGCTACTGGTTTCAATATCCCGGGCTTTGGCGAAGATGAAAACGGCGAGATCTATGTTCTTGAGTACGGCGCCGGACGCGTGCATCGCATCGTGGCCAAAGACCCGAATGCAGCGGTCATCAAAGCGCCTGAGCTATTGTCCAAAACCGGTTGTTTCAATCCGGCAAGACCAACAGAACCGGTGAGCGGTCTGATTCCTTACAACCTCAATTCCCCCCTTTGGTCAGATGCTTCCCAAAAACGTCGTTGGCTTGCGCTTCCCGAAGGAACCAAAATCAACGTGGCTGACAATGGTCGCTTTGAATTCCCGAACGGTTCGGTCCTGGTCAAAGAGTTTTCTTTAAAGAATCGTCCCGTCGAAACTCGACTCTTCGTTCGTCACGTTGACGGTTCGTGGATCGGTTATACCTACGCATGGAAAGACGATGGCAGCGATGCGGATCTCGTCAATGGCGGTGCAAGCAAGGTCTTTGACGGTCAAACCTGGAACTACCCAACTCAGGCCCAGTGCCTTCAGTGTCACACAGCCAACGCCGGTTATTCCCTTGGACTCGAGATCTCCCAGTTGAATCGTAAGGTCGGTTCTGCCGGCAACGAGCGCGATCAACTTGCGACCTTCGAGAAGATCGGCCTGTTCACGAAAGCTCTGCCCGAAGTGAAAGCGGCTCTTCCCGTACCGGCAACGGCGGAAGGCGCAGATCTCGCGGCACGTGCCTACATCCATTCCAATTGTTCGTTCTGTCACCGCCCAGGTGGAACAGGCGGCGGGAACCTCGACATGCGGTTCGAGACAGAGCTGAAAAATACTGGTCTCTGCAACAAACCCGGTTCAGGCGATCTTGGAATCAACGACGCGCGTATCGTCTTCCCAGGCGCTCCTGAGAAGTCCGTGCTTTTCAATCGTATCAGTCGTCGTGGAACGCAACAGATGCCTCCCCTTGCGACGACCATGGTCGATGAGAAGGCCCAGGCCTTCATTAAGAATTGGATTTCGACAATGCAGGACTGCCCTCAAGGCGGCGGCCCAGTCGATCCTGGAGTCAAAGTCGGTGATGTCATCTCGCTGGAGGCTCGGCACAGTAATAAGTGTATGGACCTCGACAACGGCAATGGCGCTGACGGTGCAAGAATTCATCAGTGGACCTGCAACGGCAGTCAAAATCAGAAGTTCCGCGTGGAAGCTGGTTTGAATGCTGGCTTGAGTCTCGTGAACGTCAAAACGAACAAGTGCGTGGATGTTTCCAAGATATCGGGTGATAATGGCGCGCTAGTTCAGCAATGGAGCTGTGCAAACGCGGCTAACCAGACTGTAGCGATTTCCCCATCAGTAAATGGCTCGGTTACCCTCAAGTTTCAGCACAGTGGAAAATGCCTCGAAGTAGCGGGTAACAACATGGAATTAAATGCAAATATCCAGCAGAGGGATTGTGACCAGGGCGCGAATCAGGACTGGTTCATTCGTCGCTAAACCAATGTAATTTCAAGCGCGCCTTCCGACCCGGGGGCGCGCTTTTTCTTTTATTATTCCTCAATATGCTTGCTAGACTGGCCCCTTCCCTCTATAAAGGAGTCCTTGCTCAGCTCTGAGTATCCACACCCCCCCAAATTGCCAGTCTAGGCAAAACGGGTCAAAAAGTAAGCTGCCAAACGCGCATCATTTAGAAAATGAAGTGGCATATGTCGGTTTAGTATGTTAGCAGAGCACACAGCACGGCTATTCCTTTTCGACACGTACCAGTTTTCTTTTTCCAATTGAACAATGCGCTCTGCAATGACTGCTGGCGCCTTAGCGAAACGAGATTCCATTGCAATCATTTTCAGATTTAAATCTTAGTCCCAAAGTTCTACGTGCCATTGAAGAGTTGGGTTACACAGAACCTAGCCCCATTCAAGCGCAGGCTTTGCCACTCCTCCTCGGCAACAACACCGATTTCCTTGGCCTCGCTGCTACAGGTACCGGTAAAACTGCTGCTTTTACTATCCCTCTATTAGAACGTCTCGATCCAAACGTTCGTCAGGTTCAAGGGCTTATCCTTTGCCCGACACGCGAGCTTGCTATGCAGGTTACGGATCAAGTCAATCTCCTCGGTAAATACCTTGGCGTTACAGCGCTCCCAATTTACGGCGGCGCGAGTTACAACGACCAACATCGCGGCTTGCACCGTGGCGTTTCCGTTGTTGTCGGAACACCGGGCCGAATCTGTGACCACATTCGTCAGGGCACATTGAACCTTGAAAAACTTCAGGTCTTGGTTCTCGATGAAGCGGATGAAATGATCTCAATGGGCTTCAAAGACGACCTGATGGCCGTTCTTGACAGCGTTCCAGACGGTCAAGCCAACACTTGGCTCTTCTCTGCTACCATGAGCCCCGATGTTCGCCGCGTGGCTGACACTTACCTCAAAAATCCAGCTCAAGTTCAGGTCAACCGTTCTGAAATGGTTCCTACGACGATCGAGCAGCTTTTCTACATCACTCACGAAAGTAGCAAGCCTGACGTTTTGTGCAAGCTCATCGATTCTGTCGATGACTTCTACGGCCTCATCTTCTGTCAAACCAAAGCACTCGTGGCTGACTTGACCTCGCACCTCATGGATCGCGGCTACAGAGTTGACTCGCTGCACGGTGATAAAACACAAAGTGCTCGCGAAATCACGATGAAAGCTTTCCGCGAACGTAAAGTGAAGATCCTGGTTTGTACCGATGTCGCCGCTCGTGGTCTTGATGTTAAGGACGTGACTCACGTCATGAACTATTCGATCCCCCGCGAACTCGATTCTTATGTTCACCGTATCGGTCGTACCGCTCGTTGCGGTAAGTCGGGTGTGGCGATGAGTCTAATCTCGCCTCGTCAACGCTCTATGGTTGGCCAGATCGAACGATTGACGAAAAGCGTTCTTCAAGAAGGCAGCATCCCCACCCGTCGTGAACTCGGCGCAAAAAAGGTGAGCTCTTTCCTCGCGAAATTCCAAGAGCAAGAGAACTACACACGCGCCATCGAATCGATGGGCGATGAGTGGAAACTGGCTTTGAGCACGATGACGCCAGAAGAAATCGCCGGCCGTTTCCTTGCCCTCAACTTCACTGACATCTTCAATGACAAAGACGCTGATCTCCGTGCGGCTCCTTCGCGACTTGGTTTCGTAGATCGCGGCGACGACCGTGGTGACCGCGGCGGACGTGGTGGTTACGATCGTGATCGTGGTGAACGTCCTCGCATGGATCGCGGCGGAAGTCGTGGCAATGATCGTGACAGCCGAAGCGGTGGCGGTTCAAGAGACCGTGATCGCGGTGGAAGCGAGCGTCCTCGCATGGATCGCGGCGAATTCCCCCGTCGTCCAGCACCCTTCCGCGCGGAAGGCGGTCCTCGTATCGTAAGAGCCGATGATTCAGTCTCAGCTCCCGCGCCCGTCTCAAATCCATCACCAGCGCCTGCACCTGTTGCCGCAGCTGCCAAAGAATATCGCGCTCCTAAAGCCGCAGCGGCCGTAGCTGCTGCTCCGACGAAGCCATGGCCACGTGAAGGCGCTGAAAAGAAGCCTTACGAAGCTAAGAAAAAAGCTGAACTCAAACCCAAGAGAACTTTCGATCCTTCGGAAAGCAAGTCTTCAGGCAGCGGTTTCGCGGGCAAACCAAGAAAAGAAAAACGTTCGTAAGAACCCATAAAGCAATACTTAATATTTTGCTGAGGGGAGAGGTCTTTTAGACTTCTCCTCTTTTTTTGCGCGAAGACTGCTTCCAAGACGAATTTCACGCTCAATCTTGGTTGTTCATGAAGAGGAGCATGTAGAAACCGGGAGGGGCTAAATTCGGGCTATTCGGCATCGAAACATCCACTGTTCCATGGCTCATGTCGTGGAAGGCTAGCTCAAGGAAGCGCTGACCCTTCCCTGAGTGAGTTTGTTGATCGATTAAGAATGTTTGCAAGAAATATCTGATGAAGAATTTGTGCAGAATTGCGTACGGGAAAAACTGAGAAAAGAAAAGATGAAGGCTCAAACTGTCTGTGTTTTGGCTGCAAAAGACCAGTCTCGAGCCCATAAATTTAGCCCGACTCACTTTTCGATGGTCCACATTTGGCCGTTGGTCGGTGAGCAATCAAGTATTTCAAGCTGGGTCAAATCGTCGGTTTTATCTTTGCTGAAACCGAGACATTTTTTAGGAAGGGCGACGGATCGCAAGATGAATCTGTTGACTCCACTTTCGACGATGGCCCAAAGCTGATTGCGATTGACTTCGTTGTACTTCCACAGTTGGACGCCGAGCACTTCCCCTTCGTGTGTGACATCGATCACGGTGTCGCTGCCCGCCTCAGGTCGGATAACATACATCCCACCTTCGTTGTCTTTGAAGTGCAACTGCCATTTCTGGGTCTTGTTCGACTTACAGGCGTTTTGAATGATTTTTTTGCCGTTCCAACCACCATAGTCCCAATTTTCCAGACACTTTTTGGTGTTGACGTTTTTGATCGTAACAACCCTGCCACCCAGGACTTTCGTGGATTTCATCTCAGAGTTTTCAGCGGGAGCTTTGCAGGACAGAGGCAACAGGGCAAATATACTCATCACCAGACTCTGTTTGATTGATTGATTCATAATCTGAGGCCCCGTCTTGGTTCTAACACTTAGCTCCTGATCGGATGGCTTGGCAAAAGGCCTTAATCCTATTCGAAAATTAGTTACCGTGGCCTATTATTCTGAGCTATCTCGAAGAGTTGCGCCTGGACACGACCCTTCGGCCTGAAACGTATAGATTCCAAGAGTTGCAGAGCTTTATGGATTTTGCGGGATGAATGCGGTAAGAAATGGGCCGGTTGATTAGGCTAGTATAGGATGACGGTCATGGCAACTTTCGCTTTAGACATCACAGAAGACGAATTTGAAAGCAGGGTATTGAACGCAGCGGGCGTGGTTCTTGTGGACTTCTGGGCTCCCTGGTGCGGGCCTTGTAAAGCGATCGCGCCTTTGATCGAGAAAATTGCGCAGGAGTTCAAGGGCGACGTTGACGTTGTAAAAGTGAACGTCGATTCCAGTCCCTCCATCTCCGGTCAACTTGGAATTCGCTCCGTACCCACGCTCATTCTCTTTCGCAAGGGCGAGATTATCAAAGAGATGATGGGAGCGCCGGATCCTCACGCTCTCGTCGATCTTTTGGAGCAAACCTTAGATTTACCATGAGAAGAAGAAAAAGCCCCGCAAACGCGAAGTTTGCGGAGCTCGTTTTTAGGAGTCAAAATTGGGGGTCAACAACTGTTATGTAGAGCTCGGTCATCGTATTGTCGCCAGGAACGACGAGGACCACACGGTGACGACCGATCGAAAGACTCTTGATACCAAGGGCTGCGAGGTTTACATAGATACGTCCGCCGGAATCCGCTACGTCTTCCACAACTAAAGAAACAACTCATCACCCCATCGAATACGAGAGAACAATCAGGCCCTGCTGGCTCGTGATTCAGGGGCGAGTTGATCAGCTCTACCGATCGCGCAGCCTCGTTGACAGTTCGCATGCTGACGGTTGGGTTCAATCCGTGGTAACTTGGTCCGGCACACTCATAGTTTTCGCTTACGAACGGGAGCAACGGTTGATCTTTAAGGCCAGTACCATATAACTCACAAAGTGTTAAATGGCTTACGCTCGGCATCAAAGAGTCTGGAAAACACTTCCATCATATCATAAGTAACTAAAACATATGATTTTTATGAACAAGGCTGCTGTGGCATAGTCTTTGCTCAAAATAAACAAATGAAAATTTGTGAGGTTCAAGATGAGTCTTTTGAAGAGAGCCCAGGGAACGGCAATATCGGGCCTGATTTTGATGGTCCTAATAGGTTCCAGCATTGCGTCGGCCCTTGATCAGCCCAAAGTAGAAAGACGTGAACTCGAGCTTCGTCCCCACATGCAGCTTGCTTATGGAGCTCTGGTGAAAGTGTTGGCCGCGACGGCGAAAGAATCCGAAGTAAACAACTACAAAGGAATGGTCGAGACAGAGAGCGCTCTCAAGGTCATGGCGGATGAAGCGAAGATCATTCATTCGATTATCATGAAGGGTGATAAGGAGCACGAGTTCCTGTCCCAAGAGCTTCAAAAGAGCACCGAACTTGCCTACAATCGCTACAAGGGCGGTTTCCGTGAACAGGCGAAATTCCACATCTCCGATGTTGTGTCGACCTGCTTTGGCTGTCACACGAGTCGCAACAGCGCCTTTGATTCCCAATTCACCAGCACCTTCACTAAAGACGTTCAGCTTGATAACTTCGAGCCTCTGGCCAAAGCACGTTTCTTGAGTCTTTCAAGACAATTTGAATTATCCGCCAGTGAATACGAAAGTCTCTTCCTTTCCAAAGGCCTTAGCACAGATGAACTTATCAACCTTGATCCGATGGTGGAGTATCTGATTCTCACGGTCCGCGTTAAGAATGATGTCAATCGCGCCCTAAAGACTTTTACCGCATTGGGCAAACGAAATTTTCCTGAAACTGTCAAGCGCGACATAGCTTCATGGGTCGCGGGTCTCAAATCGATACAGGGGCAAAAGCCCGAGAAGGATAAGCTCGCTCAGTCCAAGAATATGATAAAGATGGCCAGAGGCAGCATGGAGTACCCCCGCGATCGAAGCGGAATGGTGCAATACGTCCTTGCTTCCAAATATTTGCATGAGTATGTCAATGAAGAAGGTCTGAGCAAAGAGCGAAAAGCCGAAGTCTATTATGAATTGGGTGGTTGTGAGAATGTACTTGCGACGCAATTCTCGGCTGACGAAGCTAACGTCTACTTTTCGGAAGCGATACGACTGGCCCCTAAGACAGATCTTGCCCGCAAAGCTTTCGCCCGCTACGAAGAAAATGTGCTCTATGGCTATAGCGGAAGTTCGGGCGTTCACCTGCCGGAAGATGAAAAGCTGAAACTGGAGAATCTAAAGAAGCAGGCTTTGTGATTTTGGCATCATCTTTGCTTCTTTGCTAGGAAACAGGTCAGTAGAATCAAAAGGTGAAGCATGAAAATTCTCAAATTCGCAATGATGTTCGCTTTGATAGATATGGCACAGTTGAAAGCAGCGGACTTCTCCATTCCCGTGACTGATGGACTTGTATCAGAACCGTCATCTCTCTCGCTGCCTATTCGCTATATCAGCAAGAAAGAGCGAGATGCCGCAAGAATGGAGAAAAACTGTATCACGACTTCAGTCATGATTGATGGCAAGCCCGGTAAACCAATAAAGAGATGCTCACCACTCTATGGGGTGAGCCAATGGCAAAGCACGCAGTCGGCAGAGGCACTGTCCCCGATTAATCCGAGCTTTGAACTTTCGGGCTTGGGTTTTTGATTCCTCATCAAACGCGAAGGGAATCGAGTTGCGACTCGATTCCCTTTGTCGTTTTGAGTCTTAAAGAGAAAATTTGTCCCCAGGGCTTGGAATGACCGTGCTTTGTTGATTATCCCGAGTCAACAACTGCTGCAGTTTCTCCTGGGCCTTCAATTCTCCATGGACCAAAAACACTTTCTTCAGCCTGCCGCTCTTACCGACCTTGAGAGCGAATTGTGCCAATTCCTTTTGATCGGCATGACAGGAGAATCCAGCGCAAAGTAGAACTAGGTCGTGCTTAGGCAAGGTCTCTCAGCAGCAGCACAGATTTCTTCTGGGTCAATGTCAATTGCAGGGAAACACTGCCAATCATCAGGCGTTCTGTAAAACCGTGACCCTGTGCCCCCAGGATGAGGAGGTCTGCCTCTTCTTCATCCATAACGCGGGCGAGCGTCTCCGAGACCGAGCCTGCTTCGACGCGGGAACTGATTTTCTGGCAGTTAAGCGGGCCTAACAAGTCCATCGCTTCTCGATTTTTTTCGTGCAACTGTTTGATCACGGCCTCTTCCACGTTAAGCTTAAAGTGCGGGGTTGAACTCGCCAGATTTTGCAGGGCATCCGCAGGATAAACGGTGGTCACGACGAGATCGGACAAGCCTTGCGGGCGATATTGAAGAAGAAGTTTGAGACAGCGATTCGCATAATCCGAATGGTCCGTTGCCACCACGGCTTTCAACTTTTTGTGAGGATTATGTTTGCCTCGCGCAATCAAGACGCTGGTTGGAGAATGGATGACAGTCTTGCGGGTGACGCTCCCAACCAGAATTCCTTCAACGACAGATTTTTCATCCGAGCCAAGCACGATGAGAGAACTCTTCTGTTCTTGGGCATAGGTCAGGATTCGATTGGCAATCTGACCATTGAAAATGTGGCGATTGACGCTGCAATTGAGTGATTTAATGCCTTCCTGAGCATAGGCCACAGCTTCTTCAGCCCAACGCTTCTGCAGCTTTTGATAAGGAGACTGAGAAAGATTATCCATAAATGCACTCACGCCAATCAATGCATCCGCTTTGCTCAGAATCTCGATGATATATACGAGATCGAGGGTTTCCAGAGCTCCGAAATGCAAGGCCCTAAGGAGCGACAGCTCGGCGTCAATTTGCTCTTTTTCACTTGGTATCGCGACTGTAAATTGCATTGAGACTCTCCGATCTTTGAAATTGTGAAAGCGGATTTACTGCTGTCCCAGGTCGGAATGCAAAGTCTGTTCCATCGTGGTCGAAAGATATCTGATGGATGAGTCGAGCTTCACCCGTTGGCACTTGGACCATGAATTGCATTCCCCTGGTAAGAAACAGATCATTCACAGAACCATCGAATGAAAAGGCCGTGGCCGATGCAGGAAATTCAGGTGCAGGATATGGGTGTGGATGAGGAGTCTTCGAAAACGTCACTTACCTCCATTGTTGTCGGTTTGCAGGTTAATGGTGAGGAGCAGTGGCTGGTCGACGCTGCCTCCCGGATTGCTGTGGCTTTAAAAGCCCAATTGATACTCGTGCACGTGATTGAAAGTCCGGACGGACGAATGGTCAGAACCGATATGGAATATCTGGATCGGGATCTGGCAAGAGCCAGGCAAATGCTTCGTGACTATGCCCGTCAGCTTCCAGATTCGGTATCGGTGACGACGACAGTTTTGAGAGGAGATAATCCTTCGGGTTATTTAGCAGCGCCCGAGCTATTTGGATCGAGTCTTATGCTGATTGTGGGAAGCTCGAGCCCTCTCCACGAATGGCTCCCGAAGGGGGCATCCGTGATACAGGATCTTCTCTCTCATCTTACTTTGCCCCTGTTGGTGATTCGACAGGCAAAAGAGAGGCAATTTGCGAAGAAACCTCTTAGACTTCTTATCGCAGATGATCTTACAGACAGCTTTGAGATTGTTCTCAAAAGTTTGGTCAGGATATTTGGAAATGTCCCCAATTTGGAGGTCTATCACATCCATATCTCGGAACCATCCCTGGGAGGGGCGGACCGTTCACTTTCCCAGGTGAATCTTAGGCAACGTTGGCACAAAGCCTCGAACGGGTCACCGCTTGAGACCTGCCCCTACAAAGCAGAAGTTTACAGCAGTGAGCCAATTCAAGGTTTGTTGCAAGTTGAAGCCCTTTACGATGTCGATGTATTCATCATGAGTAAAAAATCGCAAGTATCCGATCAAAATCTGCGCGAACCAATTCCTCTGGGTAGGATCTTGAGTAAGGCCAAATCTTTGCTGGTCATAGGAGAATGAAGTGATGAATGAAATTATAAACACGCCGAATATGGCGATGCCGAAACCCATTGCTCTCGACAGCATTGTCAGAATTATTAATCAAATTTTGAATATCGTTGAAAGCATGGGCTTAAAAACTGGCCTGCAAGTTGCATTATTTGAAACGTATTGCCGTTCAAAAATAGCATCTTCATATTTTTACTCAGAGCAAGGAAATAGACATGAAAAGTTCACAAGAGAAATGGCAAGTTCTTGTCCCAATCGATTTTGCACGTTCCTATGAAAATCAGATCTCTTACGCAATCCTGTTGGCCCATCGTTTTGAGGCGGAACTCCTCCTTCTTCATGTGCTCTCGGAAAGCGAAGTCAATAAATCCATGATTGTCCCGGCAAAGGAAGGAGGGGCCGATCTCATAGCCGCCGCTCATGCAACTCTTGAAAGAATAATTGATTCGCTGCCCAAGGATATTGTTGCCAGCAAAATCGTCAATGTGGGCAAATCCACTTCGCGGGGCATATTGGAGGCAGCCTCATCCTATGGCGTTGATATGATCGTTTGTGGTGTGGCGAATGTTTCCCATCGTTTCCTCCCTAATACGCTATCGACAGTTTTGAAGGTTATGCAACAGTCCTGCTTTCCAGTGGTTGCGGTATCTCCGGAGTCCTGGGCCTCCCTGCAATCGAAGGCTGTTCGTATAGTGATCGTAGACGATTTGACCGAAGAGTGTGAATCGAATGTAAAATTGGCGATAACATGGTGCGCGCGGGTGAAAGATTGCGAAGTCTATCACGTTCATGTGCACGCAATGGAGCGTGAGACTTTTATCAGTAACTCCTTTGCTTCGTCGGCGCCCTACGGAATATTGAGTTCGGACGAATATGATCCAGGGGAAGCCTACGATCAGGAGCATAGTCGGTTGAAACTGCAGCTTGAAACCCGCCTTGATTCGCTAAATATTGAGAAGCCAGAGCACTTAAAGCGTTTCCAAAGCATTTTACTTACGGGAAACGTTGCGGACCAGGTTTTTGAATATGCCCGCAGCATCGATGCCGATGTTCTGTTTTTCGGTAAGCATCATGCATTCGATACCCAGCATTTGGCATTGGGCAAAATTTCTTATCGGGACATGTTACGCGAAAGGTTTCCCGTCATCATAACGCCAACCGACTGGGTCTTAAAATTGAAAGGAGGAGCGAGGGCGGATGTAGGTAGGAACAGGACTTTGCCTAGCCAAAACCAAGTTGCGAATGAAATGAGTCGTTAGCTGAGGTTGGAGTCATAACCGTTTGGAATTGTGGGAATTTAAAACAAGGAGAGAGGCGATGAAATCGGATCGACAAATTTAAAGAGATGTTATGGAACAGCTCAGTTTTGAGCCAGGCGTTCACTCACAGAAAATCGGCGTATCGGTTGAGGGTGGAGTCGTGACTCTGAGTGGGACTGTGCCGAGCTATGCAGAAAAATATCTGGCGGAAAAGAGGGCTTTTGTATCGGGCGTAAATGCAGTCGTAGAGAACATAATCGTTGAATTGCCTGGTCATCAGAATAGATCGGATCTTGACGTCGCCAAAGCCCTTGCCGAAACTCTTGAGTGGCATGTGCGCATTCCCCCTTCGATCAAGGCATCTGTTACAGACGGTGTTGTCACCCTGACCGGCGATGTGGAATGGAACTTTCAAAAGGAGGCGGCCCTTGAGGCGGTGAAGCATACGAAGGGTGTAAAAGGAGTCAATAACATGATTTCGATTCTCGCCGTGCCCAAGACCACAGACATTAAAGGTCTCATTGAAAAGGCCTTGACTCGATCGGCTCATGAAGACGCTAAGGGAATAGATGTGCAGGTGGTAAATGACAATCAGCTTTTGATCGCCCAGTCCCGCGTGGAAAGCATCAATAGGTAATTGTATGTCTTTTGAATAGACGCCGAGGCTGGACAAAGTTCCGCCAGGTTTGAGTACTCTCATGCAGGATTGGAAGGTGGCTTCCGTTCCTAAGGCTTCGATGGCCACATCAACACCGCGACCATGCGTCAGCTCCATGATTTTGGCCACAGGATCCTGATTTCTAAAATTGATCGTGACGTCAGCGCCGACCTGTGTGGACATCTTGAGGCGCCCTTCAATACTATCAACAGTTATGATTTGACTTGCTCCGCTCAGTCTTGCGCCCGCAGTCGCGCAAAGTCCAATCGGGCCCTGCGCGAAAATCGCAACGACGTCACCGATTTTGATTTTCCCGTTTTCTGCTCCACTGAAACCTGTGCTCAGGATGTCAGGACACATGAGCCCTTCTTCATCTGAGAGATGGTCGGTCTGGAAAATGAACTGCAACGGCGACTTAGATTGTTTTCGCCAGCAGCAAGAAGACAACAATCCTCTCTCTATCTTCAGCCGACCATCACAAAATTCTGTACCTGCGCAGGTAATTAAAATCCAAGATGCCAATCACTCGCTGTCCTATTCAAAAGCGATTCGCTCTTGGCGCTTGGGACTGCTTATTGCAGCCCATTGTTTTGCATTTAGCCACTTAAGCCATAACTTCCCTGCGAAAGCGCTTTTCTACTCCTGCGGTAAAGTCGGGCTCGAGACCGTTCTCCTCTGCCAATTCAGAAAACCTTCCAATGGCCGCACTTAAACTCTCGAACATAGCCGTAACCACAGCCTGCCGGATGCCAAATTGCTTAGCGACCTTCAAAATATCATTTTTTTCAAAATGATCATCTTTTCCGGCAAACGTCATCTGATGAGTGGACGCTACACCCTGACCATAAACATACATAAGGTCAAAGGCAGGTGAAAGAGTCCATACCCCGGCCTGGTCCATGACAAAGCCGAAATTCTTCGTGTGATCATCTTGATTGCGAAAGACTAAATTGAAAAGGCAACGGCGAAAAGCTTCTTCGAGCTGAAGGTGGCTTTGGGTGATCGTTAGGGTCAAACGAAAGTACTCTTCGTACGTACACGAATGCTTTCGGCGAAAATCTCTTATCAACAAGCCGCATAGACTTCCGTAGTGGAAGAGCTTCTCTTTCGAGTTATTTCGATCAAATCTCTCTACGATAAAATGGGCAAGAGGTCCCATCTCATTTTCTGTTTCTAAAAGATAGGTCTTCGGCATGCTTATGTCGCTGAGTCTAGCCAGTTCTGAATAGGTGTACTCAAGGCGTCCATAGCAATTGCCTTCAACGCCATCCAGCACTCCGTCAAATTTTATCAACGCTGGTACAAAGCCTTTGCGCTTATCAAAAAAGCCCGATCGTATTTTTTGTGTTTTTGGATTGTAGTCTACCAGAGCCTTTGCCTGACGCCCTCCGGCTGAGGCCGATACTCGCATAAGGCTCGCCGCTATAGTCTCAGCGTTGCCTTCCATGGTTAAGCGGGCGGCCACCAAGAGGCTTTGAATCTCCAAAAAATCGTCGACCTGCTCTGAGATTTTGCTGGAAGGCAAAAACTCCAAAGCGCCAATGGAGCGATTGCCAATGTAGGAAAGGATTTCTAGGGCACCGATAGAGTGCGGTTCCAGGTTGAAATTTCTCTTATAAAAGCCGTTGATCACACTTCTTCCATACTGATCAGGCAGACAATCGGCCAGGATCCCCGGAAGGTTTTGAAACGTTGAGCTCGAGCTTTGCGCCTGATAGACCGTAGTCGTCATGAGCGGCATCTCAATGGGAGAAAGTTCCCAGCCCCGATTTTTAAAAGATGTTTCGTACTGAAAGGCTAAGCCCCCCGATCCGAGAGGAGCGAGATAGCCGACCGTCTCGCCCCATATCATGATTTTGAAGCTCTTATTTGGTTTTGCCATGGCGGGCCCTCCTTTTCTGAGGGATCGCCTTCAGATCATTAAGAAATACATCCTTGGGCGATTCTAGCGGCTTTACGACCAACGACTCGAGTCGTTGAAATTCCCCAAGAGCCCTTAGTACGCGGATGAACATTGGAAACATAACCGGACGCTTTTGTTCAAATTTCTTCACAAACGAGAGCGAGAGCCCCGCCCTTTCCGCAAGTTCTTGTTGCGTCAGATTCAGTGCCAAACGCTTAGCGATAAGACCTTCGACAATTGTGGACGCCATTTCGTCATTAGTCAGCAACATGTTCATACGATAATTAAAGTGCACGGACGTACACCTTATCTCCAAGATATACATTTAAAGGCTTCGATCAAAACTTTTATAAGCATAATTGAAACCCGAAAAAAAATCAATAAAAGTTATGAACGTAGCTATTATTAACGTATTATCTTATTAAAGTATACGTACGTGTACTTTGGTTTTAGATTTTGGTCAGCAAGATCTAGCTTACCAGTGGACGGAAGGCGATATTGCAAATGAACATGAATGTTTTGCTTTGACTCCTTTAACGGCGGCTGAGGTCGCGTGCCGTTATAAGGGCGTAGAAGGTCCTGAACCAACTCGCCTGAGGTCACCCCGGTCTGAGTGTGCTTTCAGGAGCCTCTTAGCGGTGGCTAGGCTTACGTCGAGATGTTGGTGCAGCTCAGATGAGCTGATATCAGTCAGATTTTTGTTCTGCATAAATTGAACTATATCAAAAATATTAGGCATATAAGTACAGCCTCTATCCCAGGGGAGCCAGTATTTCTAATAGCTCAAAAATGAGCTGGCAATCTATCTCATAGTGACACGCTTTAGTACTGTACTGGCTCTGCGTGACATTTAACAGGTGCACCAGAGCACTCACACGAGTTTGCCGTTTGGATGACTTTTGTTCTTTGTTTTGTATAAAAAAATTCACAGTTTAAGGAGGAAGGGCCACTAGAACCAACAATCTCTCTGCGCTCGTTTGAATTTTTATTAGCGCTGTCGATAGGATTCCGCGAGAGAGCAGAGATCGGTCTGCGCACAGTTCTTCACGAACCAATTCATCAGTTCGCGCGCTTCGGGAGAGCTGTCCAGCATACGGCCGAGATTTTGGAGGGTTTGTTGAGCCACACGAATATCTTTGCCGTTCTTTAGGATGTCTTC
>JACMPP010000053.1 GCA_014377445.1 Oligoflexus sp. | reverse complement strand
TGCCAAAATCCTTTACGATGAGTGTCGGCCATCGCATTATCCTTTCGGCATTGATCCGGGCGAGTCTGCCGACGATCGATCCCTCGCTGGAATTCAAGGTTCTCATCATTCTCGACAAGCTGGCGAAAATCGGCCGTCCGGCCGTGCGCGATCTTCTGCTCGCAATGCCTGGCGTCGAAGCGGATCAGCCCGATCAATTGCTCGCCCGCCTCGAGCAAAAGAATGCCGATGGCGACACAGATCTCGAGGGATTGAAATCAATTCTGGAAAGCCAACCCGAGGCTATCGCCGAGATCGCCCGTCTGCAGGTCACAGCTCAGCTCATTCGGACTTTGGTGGGTGAATCCCGCGGCAAGCTCGTGGTGGACCTCAGCATCGCCCGCGGTCTCGGATATTACACGGGTATCGTGTTTGAAACGACGATCGATGGTCTCGATGGATTTGGTTCTATTTCATCGGGCGGACGATATAACGGTTTGGTCTCACGTTTCTCTAATACGGAATTAGCTGGAATAGGTGGATCGATCGGTGTCGATCGTCTGCTTGCGGTTATGGAACAGTTGAGCGAAACCAAAGCCAGCGAACGTCAGGGCGTCTTTATCGCTCTGGCCGGGAGTGAGGGGCGGGCTTATGGCTTTGAACTCCTCAAAGACCTTCGGGACCGCTCTATCGTCTCTGACATCGCGCTCAAGGAAGGCAAGCTGGGTAATCAATTTAAGCTGGCTGACAAAAGGAACTTTGCCTGGGTCCTAACCATTGGTAGCGAAGAGTTACAGGGACAAACTGTCAGTCTGAAACATCTGGCGAGCGGAGCTGAGCATCGCGGAATCCCTAAAGCGCAGGGCTTTGAGCTATTGAAATCACAATGAAGGATCATTGATCTTTGCTGCTGCTGGCAAGTACGTTAAGATGGTTGAATATTTTTGGTTTCGATACACGAGGATTTCTATGAACGTGCAGTTTCCCTTTTTACGCAGCTCACGAGGCAAACAAATTGCCCTTTCTTTATTCTTGATCTTCGTATCGACTCTGGTGATCGATCAAGTCACGAAGCGTCATGCCCACCTTACGCTTTTGACGGAGGAAAGTCCCACCAACCTCGACCAGTATCGCTCGTCTTATAAAGAAGTGGGCACAATCGGTAGCGAGAGTCTCGATCCTGCAAACCCCACGAACTTTGCGCGTTTGAAGTTTCATTACCAGCGGAACCGAGGCGCGGCCTTCAGTATGCTCGCCACACTCGACGATACCTATCGCATTCCTTTCTTCTACGCCGTGACTGTCTTCTCCGTGCTCTATATCCTCTTCTACCTACGAACTCTGCCGATCAATTATCACCTCACCCGTTTCGGATTGGTGATGATCATGGCCGGCGCGATCGGCAATTTCATCGATCGTATCATCCAGGGTTACGTGATCGACTTTGTCGATGTGAGCTGGAATATCCTAGGATGGAGGCATGATTTCGCGGTGTTCAACGTCGCGGATATCGCCATCAACATCGGTATCATCGCCTTTGTTTTGGAAATGCTCCTCAGACGCAAGCCTGTGTATGCCACCTTCCAAAAAGTTCCCGATTCCGGCAGCCACGGAACGCCCGAAAAAGCCTGATCACCTTGAGTATAAGAAAAGCCCTGTTTCCTCGCGGATTCAGGGCTTTTTCTAATTTTGGCTGGAGGTTATTTGGGGTGTTTGGCGAGCGCAGGCTTCATGTTGGCCTTAAACTTCTCGGCCGCCGCAGCGATCGTTTGCAAATCCTTGCAGAACCCAAAACGAACATAGCGACTCGTGGCCGAAGCCTTCTCAGGATCGGCATAGAAGGCCGACACCGGGATACAGGCGACGCCGACTTCTTTGGTGAGCCAGATGGCAAATTCGTTGTCCGGAATATCCAGGAGATTCTTGTGGTTGGCGACGATAAAATACGTGCCTTCAGGCATAAGGCACTGAAAGCCTTGATCGATGAGAAGGTTGTAGAGCGCCACACGGCGTTCCGCGTACTCATCACGAAGCAGGTGATAATATTCGTAGCTCAAACGGAGCGCTGTAATCATTCCGTATTGAAGAGGGGTGGCTGAGCAGAAAACCGTGAACTGATGGGGAATGCGGATCGCTTTGGTCAGCGCCGCGGGAGCCATCGCATAGCCGATCTTCCAACCGGTCATACTAAAGGTCTTCGACGTCGAGGACACAAGAATCGTGCGTTCCTTCATGCCAGGCAGGGTTGCGATTGGGATGTGGCGCGCCGGGGTATAAACCAATTCCTCATAGACTTCGTCGGTCATGACATAAAAATCATGGTCCTTTGCTAGCTGAGCGATCTGCACCAATTCTTCGCGCTTGAAGACTTTACCCGTGGGATTGTTGGGTGTGTTGAGCAGCAAAAGCTTGGTTTTGGGAGTGATGGCTGCCTTGAGTTCGGCAATATCAAAGGACCAGTTAGGCGCCTTCAGGGAAACTGTCTTAAGCACGGCGCCCGAAAGCATCGTCGCAGCAGGGTAGGAATCATAGAAAGGCTCAAAGGTGATGACTTCATCGCCAGCCTGGCACAATCCAACGATGGTACAGAAGATGGCTTCTGTCCCGCCCGAAAAGACCGTCACTTCGTCTTGGGGATTGTAATCAAGAGAGAAATTGTCTTTTTGACGATCGGCGATGGCCTTGCGCAGTTCGAGGATGCCGAAGCTGGGAGCATATTGGTTTTTGTTGCTTTTTATAGCCTGAATCGCCGCCTCTTTAATTTGCTGAGGTCCATCGAAATCAGGAAAACCCTGCCCGAGGTTCACCGCCTGATAGGTCTGGGCTAGCTGGGACATTTTGGAAAAGATGGATATTTCAAATTTCTGCCAACGCGAAGCTTGCATGGCGTATTCCTCACAATGGATTATCAGTCCGAATCTCAACTCTAATATAAACCTTAGAGGACCTTGCAAGATAGAATAACCGCCAAGAGAAATCGAGAAAAAGCTGAGTGGAGGCTCCCGGGGCGGGAAAGCCTGTCCAGAGCCGTAGGCTCGCCCACCTGGAGCCTGCGTCCTGAGTGCTATGGGCGCACTTTATCCCTGATCTGTTTTTGTGCTAAGATCGCTGCTTATTAAGGTATCAGCGCATCGAACAAAGGAAGCGATCTTCTATGGAACTTCTTCATCAATTTATCGACATCATCCTGCACCTTGATCAACACATCAATGGTTGGATCTCACTCTTTGGGCCTGGCATTTATCTGCTGCTCTTTCTGGTGATCTTCGCCGAGACCGGTATCGTGGTGGCTCCATTTCTTCCCGGAGATTCGCTTCTCTTCGCACTCGGCGCCCTAACGGCGGTAGACGGCGCTTACCTTGATATCACCATCCTGATGATCTCACTCAATGTCGCTGCGATACTCGGCGATGCCACAAACTATTCGATCGGTCGATTCATTGGCCCCAGGATTTTTCGGGAAAACAGCCGCTTTCTGAAGAAGGAGCATCTCGACAAAGCTCGTGCTTTTTACGAGAAGCATGGTGGCAAGGCGATTATCATTGCCCGCTTTGCGCCGATCCTTCGAACCTTTGCACCCTTTGTAGCCGGTGTAGCCCAGATGAACTATCGGCACTTCGCTGCGTACAACGTGGTGGGTGGTTTGGCCTGGGTTTCGTCATTCCTTCTCGCAGGGCGCTTTTTTGGTAATATTCCTCAGATCAAGAGCAACTTTCATATCGTAATTCTCGCGATCATCGTTTTGTCTCTTATGCCTGTGTTTATTGAGTACCTGCGCAGTGTTCGTACGAAAAAAGATGCGACGAGCTGAAACTCCGCTTCGCCACTCCTTCGCCCTTTCCTACATTTCAGAGTGTCCTGCTTAAGAAAGCTACCGAAGGGTAGCTATCCAATCCAGGAGGCTTTGGGATTTCGACTTTTGTTCTCCCCACAGTTCCCTCTAAATGAAAAAGCCTGGGCGCTCCATGAGTTCCCGGGTCCAACATTAGGAGGGAGAGGTCCATGAAGAACAAGATACTACCGATGATTATTCTGCTCATCATAGCCGTTGCGTCGGCGTTTACGCCGGCAAGCACCGCTGTGCAGGCCGGTGGCCCCATCAACTCAGGCGACGTCGCCTGGATGCTCTGCGCGACTGCGCTCGTATTGTTTATGACTCCTGGCCTGTCGTTCTTCTACGGCGGCATGGTTCGTCCGAAGAATGTCGTTTCAACGATGCTCCAAAGCTTTGTGTGTATGGGTATCATCAGTATCCTCTGGGTTGTCGTCGCTTTCAGTTTGGCCTTCGGTGATTCCATCGGCGGCTTTATCGGTGACCCACGCACCTTCTTCATGTTTCGAGGTGTAACGGGTGCCACGCATCTTGCCATGTCGCCAACGATCCCATTTATACTCTTCGCTTTCTTTCAATTGAAATTTGCCGTCATCACTCCAGCCCTGATCACCGGTGCTTTCGCCGAACGGGTTAAGTTTACCGGCTATATGGTCTTCATCTCGCTTTTCATGCTCTTCATCTACGCGCCTCTCGCTCACTGGACCTGGCATCCCCAGGGTTTCCTTAAAGTGATGGGCGTACTGGATTTTGCCGGCGGTACCGTCGTGCACATGTCTGCGGGATTCGCCGCGCTTGCCGGGGCGATGTTCCTCGGCCGTCGAAAAATGGAACAGGGCGAAGCACACGTCCCAGCCAATATTCCATACATTATTCTTGGAACCGGTATGCTTTGGTTTGGCTGGTTCGGCTTTAACGCAGGCTCGGCTGGCGCGGCCAATGAACAAGCGGCCCTCGCTCTTGCTACAACCAATACGGCTTCAGCCGCCGGCGCACTGTCCTGGATCTTCTTTGATATGGTTCGCGGCCGCAAGCCGTCGGCAATGGGAGCCTGTATCGGTGCGGTCGTTGGACTCGTCGCAATCACTCCGGCTGCGGGTTATGTATCTGTTGGCGCCAGTCTCTTCATCGGAGCTACCGCAGCAATTGTTTCTCAAACCGTCGTATATCTCAAATCAAAGTCTGGAGTGGATGACACTCTCGACGTCTTCGCCTGCCACGGCATCGGTGGCGTCATGGGTATGCTGCTCACAGGTGTTTTTGCGAAAGATGTTGGATTGGCTTTCGGCCCCACCAAAACTTTCCTCCTCCATGTTGGGGCGCTTGGATTTGTGGCCTGCTTCTCATTCTTCGGCTCTTACCTGCTCTTCAAAATCACCGACTGGATTATTCCACTTCGTGTGTCTGAACGAGATGAGGAGATGGGTCTCGACCTGAGTCAACACGGTGAAAGCCTTCATGGCGAGACCCTACCTGATTTTGATATCGGGGTACCCTCCGGTGCCAAGACGATCATATCGGTCGGCATGTCAGCCAACGGCGGAGTCTCTGCGTAGTCAGTCCTATTAGCCAGCCTCTCTCGCCATTGAGGGAGGTTGGCTCTCTTCCGAAGCCCCCTCCCTTTTTCCTCAGTATTCATTAGCTAATTCTGAAAAGATCTTCACTAAAACCACAAAAATTCCTTACCTCAATTTATAACGACAATAAGGGTAGGGGATGAGTTGTTTGTGAGAAAGTATTAAGCTCGTTAAAATGCTTGATTCTGGGCAAAAGTGAGCATATTTCTGATTTAGGCGTTTTGCCGTTTTATTAGTTTTCAAGGATATACGAATGATTAGATTGAGCTTGGTTATTGTATCTGTTGGAATGATGATTTCCGCTTCGGTTTCTGCTGCAACAAAGGATAAAGCTGCAAAGTCTCAGAAAGAAAACGCGCCCGTGGCCGCAAGTCCTGAGTGCACTGTATCAATCCAAGCAGTTGAAGGAATGAAATTTGCTGATTCAAATGGAAAGGATTTGAAGGAAATAAAAATTCCTGAAAAATGTCGCACCCAGGTTATCCAGTTCAATTTAGAAGATAAGGCCGCGGCACCTAAAATTGCTATGGGACATAACCTCGTAATTCATGAGCAAGCGAAGCA
This sequence comes from Oligoflexus sp., assembly GCA_014377445.1. Taxonomy (GTDB): domain Bacteria; phylum Bdellovibrionota_B; class Oligoflexia; order Oligoflexales; family Oligoflexaceae; genus Oligoflexus. The sequence goes on along the minus strand of JACMPP010000053.1, from coordinate 12,154 downwards.
AGCAGTGATTGTAGCAGATGCTTTGAAGGCAGGTCCTGCAGCTGAATATCTTCCGACAACAAAAGACGGTGTCCTAGGGCATACAAGAACACTAGGTCCTAATGAAAAAGATAGCATAGTCATCAATGCAGGAAGTTTTAAAAAAGGAACAGATTACGCGTATGTCTGTACATTTGTAGGTCATAACGCAGTCATGAATGGGAAAATTATTTTCGTAAAATAAAGCTTCTGGCAACGGTCGGCGCTTTGTCGATTGATGACCATCGATTCCGAAACTTAAGGAACGTGCTATGGAACATGTAGCTATGATTCTCGCAGACGGATTTGAAGAGATTGAAGCGATCGCTGTGATAGATGTGCTTCGCCGCGCGGATGTGAACATCAAGACTTATTCCTTAAAGAATAAGATCGTTCACGGAGCGCACGGGATTAACATCGAGGCGGATGAATCGATGGAGACCGCTCAGAACCAAAATTTCACGATGCTTATACTCCCCGGGGGACCGGGTGTCCAGGCTCTCAAGGAAGATCCACGCGTCGGCGCGCTGCTTGAAAAACAAATTGGTGGTGGCAAGTACGTGGCCGCTATCTGTGCGGCACCGACCGTGCTTGCTGAGTACGGGATGCTGAAGGGTCGAACTGTCACGGGCTACCCAGGAACCGAAGACAAACTTCGTCAAGCGGAAGCTAATTACACAGGCAGCAAAGTTGTCATTGACGAGCATTTGATTACCAGCCGCGGACCAGGGACCGCTATCGATTTCGCTCTTGAGATCGTCACCCTTCTGAAGGGTGCGGCAAAAAGCGAATGGGTGAGGGGGAAGTTGGCTCTTTAATGCAGATTGAAAGGCTGAGAAACATCTCAGCCGTTTTCATTTACTCAAGTTTAAGCGAATAATTTCATTTTCTGTGTAGTACCAAAGTCCATCGGTTTCATCTACATACGAAAATGGTGCCCAATCTTTCACTGTATCTGTGATGCCAATCAATCCACTCGAATTTGCTGGTTTAAAAGCTTCGTCGAATACGAGCTCATCTCGAACAAAACGCGAGCGGTCTTTTATCCATGAATAGTCAGAAAGAAACGACCTTTTTGAAGACGGACCTATTTTGGTTCTGGATTTATCTAGTCTCGAATAAACATAGTCAATAGTATCATTGGTCCGAGCATCGATTGTTTTCAAAATAACCCGATCAGAATCAACACATTGCATTCTAAGAGCGCTTTCCCCTAAGCTAATTTTATCGATTTCGAAATATTCGGTATTTCTAGAGATGGGGTCATAACGAGAAATAGAGATGCCTTTTTCATCGGTTGATTTTAGTTGAGTAAATAACCACACTGCCCCTTTGCACTCGACGCCGCTATTCGCAGGAACTTGCTCTGGTCCCGGCTCTTCCTTGATATTGCCACCCCGATTTGAAAACATTTTGTTTAAATAATACCAGAAGAATGTGCCATCGGAAGCGATTTGAATGTAATTTGGTAGCAACATGTTTAGGAAAGGAAGTCCGGAAACCTTTTCTGTCCACTCTTTACCATCTTCACTAACCCAAAATTTATCGCCTTGAGCTAAACCGAGATACTTTGAGGCAAAGATTTGGATATCATGATTTTCTTCCTGTAAATATTCGGGTGGAAGTGTATAGAAGAATTTTTTCCAGGTGTTGTCTATGAGCTGCATGACCTCGCCGTTGAGGTGAACGACAGTGACGTGGTCCTTAAAAGTTTTGACAGATTTTATTTTTCCTAGGTTTGCATAAGGATATTGTGAGTCTCCGAGGAGTATCCAATCTTCATTTTTGAAGCTAATTAAAGACCCTCTATGAGTTCCTAGTACAAGTTCATTCCCGTTTGCATAAATGAGCCTGCAATCGACAGGCCATTCGCTTGTATCAGAGAGTAATTCTGCTAAAGGCCAAAAGACTGTCCCTTCAGCACCAAATGTAGTTACTCCCTTGCTGCTGCAGCTTAGCGGATCAGCACCGCCGGTGGAGCCGATATTCGGGAATTTCGAAAACAAAGGGTCTGTGAAGGATTTTTCTACGTTGTTCCAAGCTAAGTCTCCAAGAGTGAATTGGCCGTGGGTAATAGAAACAAGATTCCTTCCAAAGTCTCTATCTTTGAGGGTACTGCTCAGGTCTATGTATCTGTGGTGAGAAATGTATCCAAACCTCTGATTTGCAAATTTTTGAACAATCCAGATTTGTTCATATGCATCAATTGAAAAATCGGCAGCTCCCTCAATATTGATGATTTTTTGGAAATTTAGCTCATTGATTTTTGAGGCATACAAGGCATCTCCACAACGAACAAATAATTCTTCACTAATTTTTGTTGCCCACGTTATGTTGCAAGAGACATCATTTAAAAATGCGGAGCCTGGAATTGTATAATCGATCCAGGCCTTGCCATTGAAATACCTTAGTTCGTTTCTATTGTCTTCATATAGTGTTTGTTGCCAGAATCCTTTTGCAACGTCAGGCCAAAAGTCATCATTTTTACAATTTGGATCTTTTTCGGAATCGATTCTAGAGAGCGTTGATCCTTCGAGTGTAGTAAAAATACAATTTTCGATCGGACTTCCTTCTTCGTCTTTCTCAAGACCTGACCATATAGAATAAAGTTCACCTTGACCATCACGAAAGGTAAATCTCAAGTTGTCAAATATTTTATCAAATTTGTCGTGGGTTGTTAGTGTACCGCTTGAATAAGAGCGCATCAGCCATGATTTCTTTTCACCATTATCGTTTCGCAATAGATCTATTAATTCGCCTGGACGCTTTCCTGAAAGAAACTTCCGATCATAATTTTCTATCGAAGCATTAGGCGCCAAAGTTACTTTTTTTATTTTTGAACGATCGATCCAGAATGATGTATGATCCTGATTTTTATGTCCTGCCCCATCGGTAGCTTCAGTCGTTAAAACAAAAATAGACTTCGAAAGTTCCGTTCGAGAATATACAGACTTAAAATCCAACTGGATTTCGTCTTTGCAAGGCACAAAGCTACTGAGATCCATACCTTTGCATTGTTCACTTAAACATTTTACCGAACTGGCCGAGATAGTTTCGCCCGTCGCAAGTAAAAAATGAGCTTTACAGAGTGGGTGAACGTCTGATCCACTTAATAGACCGTGAGAAGTCGATATATCAGCGCTGATTACAGTTTTTAGGCTGGCTAGTACTGCATTCGGTTTATTCAATGCTGCATCCTTCCATCTGACTTGGATTTCGGGCGCTTTCTCACTGATTATAAAGTCCTTGCATGATGTCTTTGATCGCTGCCCTGCTTCATCAATACCATAGTAGAAATATCGAAAAAATCCCGGTTCATCGGCAACTATTTTAGAAGATTGCGAATATGAGTCTTCATTAGCACACGTAGATTTCGGATTACAATCAACTTGGTTCGGATTAGAAACGAAAAAAGAATTTATTGGTTCCTTACAACTTCGGTATTCCAAACCTCGCGTAGGTGGCAAACCAAGATCTGCACCAACAGCTTTAATGTTCGGAATAGATGTTTGACTTAATTCTCCAAGCATTTCTAATTTGTAAAGAGAGCAACTCTGATCGAGGTGGAAAAACTCAAGATTCTCATAAAGCGAATTGCTTAAGTTTGAAAGATGAATCTCAAGTTCGTACTGTCCTGGCACAAGCCTCGAAATATCAAAGCTGCTTGGGGCAGATTCTAGAGACGCAAAGCCCTTTTTCCATATAGAAAAAGGAGTTTTGCTGGTTACGGAACGAGCAATGAGTTCGTATGAAAGTTTTGCAATATCTTGAGTGATGATGTTGATAGGGATAATAGCTGAGGTCCCACCGAAAATCCCTGTCGCACCGCATTGCAGGGTAATCTTCGGCGAGGTCAAAGGTAAAAGTTTGACTTCGAACTTTGACGATAGAATGTTGGTTTTTGTCTCAACCCTAAGAACTGCGGAAACGCTTTGACCGAGGTATATTCCTCGGGCCAGTATTTCTTCGCCTTCTAGAGCAACACAGCCTCGGGAGCTAACTTGCAAAGGTTTTGCTTCGCCATGAGTCAAACTTACAGATTTAAGGCTGGATAGTAACGTGATATCCATTTGCGCATCGTCAGGAGGCTGGAATTTAATATATCTGCCAGTTTCTCCTGGAACAAAATCAGAACCGCAAAGGAGTGCGACCTCATTTGCATTGTTGGAAAGCTGATCGCATCCGGATGATGCAATCGTTAGGAGGACAATAAGTCCGGCTCTCAGAAAGCTATAAAGCGGGCCAAGATGTGGTTTATTCATGTTCTCCTCCATTACTATCGTAATTGCAATGAAGAAACCAAAGTTAAAACATAATAAGGTTTAATAATATCAAAGCATTGCATCGCATTGGAATTAAGATTTCCCAGCCTGTCTCTACAGAATATTGTCATTGGCGAAAGTTTTGACAGTCATTTCGATGATCAATGGCAAAAGGCGTCCAACACTCTCCCGAGCCTGGACGCCTTTATCAATGCATTAAAATCTCAGCTATAGCGTATGAGGCTGTGAACAGGGAAAGGCGAGAGCAACTGACGACCGGGTAGGAAGGTCAATTCTATGACGAACGAACAACCCACGATTGTTCCGCCACATTTCTTGACGAGTTCTGTCGCCGCTTTCGCGGTGCCGCCTGTCGCCAGGAGATCGTCGATGAAGAGCACGCGCTGACCGGGGCGAATCGCGTCCTGGTGGATCTCTAGAGTGTCCGTGCCGTATTCCAGATCATAAGTTTGTTTATGAACCGCAGCTGGCAGTTTGCCTGGCTTACGGATCGGAACAAAACCTTTGTTCAGAAGCATTGCAACGCCGACGCCGAAGAGGAAGCCACGGCTTTCCGCTCCTACCACCAAATCGACTTCGTCTTCATTGTATTGGCTTGCGATCGACTTGTAAGTTTGAGCCAAGGCCGCCGGATCTTTCAGAAGCGGGGTGATATCCTTGAAGTTGATGCCCGGCTTTGGAAAATCTGGAACGTTACGGATGTAATCTTCGAGACGCATGCTGTCCTCTTTTCACTCTCATTGATCGCATTATCGATTCGTGTCGTAACGGTCTCTCATCTCAGCACCGATCGACCGCTGGCCGATCATTGGTTTTTCTTGCTCTTGTCAAGCTGAGCGGCGAGGATATCCCCGAAGCTCCCGCGACTCTGCGGTTGTGCGGCCTTGACGTGAGTCTTGTCTTCCTGGGATTGCATGTACTCCTGGTACGCTGCGATATCACCGGAATCATCTTTGATCTCAGGCAACGAGAGAAGGATCTTGCGCTCATCGAGCTTGAGTTCACGAACAACAACGTTCAGCTCCTGAGGAGGCGAGGCTTTCTTTTTGAAAGATTCGCCGTAAGCCTTCTTCAGGATTTCTGTTGGCACGAGCCCGACAACGCCGGGAACGATTTCAACAAAAGCGCCGAAGCCTTTGAGGCTCTGAACCTTGCCTGTGAAGAGTGTGCCGCTGGCATACTTCTCTTCGGCTTTGGCCCAAGGATCCTCATCGATGTTTTTCAGGCTCAAAGACATCTTTTGCTCGGCGTTCTTGATATCGATGATGCGGACCTGAACGGTATCGCCGACCTTGAGAACTTCGGAAGGATGATTGATTCGTTTCTCCCAGGACATCTCAGAGATATGGATGAGGCCTTCGACGCCAGGGGTCAAAGACACAAAGGCTCCGAAAGTCTCAAGACGAACGACAGTGCCTGCATAGGAATTGCCAGATTCAAATTTGCTGGCGATCGTCGACCAGGGATCCTCCTGAATCGCTTTCATGCTGAGACTGATACGTTTCTTGCCATCGGCAGTCGTTTCAATCTTTTGCAATTTGACGCGAACCTTGTCACCTTTTTGCACGTAGTCGCTGGCGCGATTCACACGGGCATAGCTCATTTCGGAGACGTGGAGGAAGCCATCGAAGCCTCCGAGATCCACAAAGGCTCCGAAGTCTTTGACTTCGCGGATAACGCCGTCGAGAATCAATTCCTGATCGACGCGTGCCTCGAGTTCCGTGATCTTGGCTTCGCCTTCGCGACGCAGGAGCTTGGAGCGGGAAACGAGAATATTACGGCCGCCCTCTTCGACTTTTTCGATGAGGAAATTAAATTCCTGATTGATGTACTCGGCCTTGTTAGCAACGAACTTCGAGTCCATTTGCGAAACGGGGCAGAAGGCTCGCTTGCCCAGGACCAGGACGTCGAAGCCGCCTTTGTTTTCGCCGGTGACTTTGCCTTTAACCGGCAATTGGCCGTTGCGCGCCATGAGCAGATCATCGAGCGGATTCTTCGATTGGCCCATACGGCGACTCAAAAGAATCTCGTCCGCGCTCTTGCTGATCACGTAAGCTGTGATCTTGTCGCCAACGTGGAACTCCATTTCGCCCTTGTCGTCGACGATCTGGTTCTTGTCCATGACCGCAGTATTGAGCGCATCGAGCTCGACGAGCACGGTATTGGAATGGCTGCTGATGTTTGTAATTGTGCCTGTCACCTGACGGCCGACACGGATATCAGCTTCGTCGTCTTGACCTGGATCTTGCAAAAGAAGGTCCTCAAACGAGGCTTCCTCTTCCACTTTTTTCTTAGACTTATCATCGGTGAAGCCGCTGTCTTCGTCTTCCCACTGAATATCCTGATAACGCATACGCTTAGTCCTTCAAAATCGCTGTCAAAAGTCAGCACGGCCGAGCAGTGTAACCTTTTTTTCTAGGCGATCCCATAAAATTTTGTGTCTCGGAAAGTTGCCTCGGAACAGTCTCTACTTTCTTTCTGGAGAAAAAAAGAAATCTATGTCAAGTTTGTAGAAACAAAACACGAATAAACTTACGGTTGAGGTCATTATGGCTGATAAAAGCTGGATCGAAACGCTTGAGTCTCACGATGGTGTCGAACTTTATTGTCAGTACTATCCAAGTCCAGATTCGGTTGGAGCAATAATGACCGTGCATGATTACGGTCAGCACAGTGGCGCTTATCAAAAGGCGCATGATCAATTCGTCAAACAACATTTCAGCATCTATACACTCGACCTCCGTGGTCATGGCAAATCCCCCGGAGACCGTGCGTCGATTGACCACTTCGATGACTTTCTCGAAGATCTTGATTTGCTCTATGCCCGCGTCAAGGATCGCGAACCCGAGCGCCCCGTATTCTTGCTTGGTCAGGGGATGGGAGCTTTGATAGCCATGCGATTTGCCCTCACACGACGACCGACTCTTTCTGGCATGATACTCTGCGGGCGCCTCCCCGAACTTCCCGTGAACTCCAAAGAGCGCCTTCTCGCCCAATACGCCGGCGTGTTGCTCCCTCACGTGGAGGCAAATAAGGAGGCGCGGGAACTGCTGCTTTCGCCCGCGCTTTCTGGGGCATTGAAAGATGATGCGTTGTCTTATAGGGGAGCCGTGAAGGCCAAGACTCTGCTGGAACTGAACGAAGCGACCCATAGTCTCGATTCGGAACATGCATTTCTATCGTTTCCCGTTCTTTGCCTGAGCCCTGAAAAGGATCTGCCGGCGATGGAACGGCTGTACGAAAATATCCTGTCCCACGATAAAACGCTTTTGCCTTATGCCGGTCAGAGTCAGCAGCCACTGCTGCATCCCGAACGCGATCAGATTTTGGGCGAAGTTATAGAATGGTGCGAGGCGCATCTTGAGAAATTAGTGGATGATGATGAATGGGATGACGAGGATGATAGTCTTTAGAAGCCAATCTTGAGAGAAAAATCTGGCTAGGATACAGCGGGGGGCTGATCCATGAAACAGGCGTCTTTTTTTCAGAATCAACGCGTCTGCAGATTCGCTTTTTCCTGCTCCTGCTCTTCGTGAATACGTTTGACACTGATGCAGGACGCTTCGTGCTTTTCCGCACAGCCCTTGGCATAGAGTTCCAGAGCTTTAGCGTAGACTTTGATCTGTTCGAATTGGAAAGCTAGATTGTTACAGCTTTTTCCCAGTCCATTATCACAGGCTGCGCGATAGAAGCGCGTGGCATTCTGAGTGTTGCCAGCTTGTTCTTCATACCAGGCGAACTTATGGCAAGCATGGGCGTGGCCAGCCTGACAAATGGTTAAGAAGAGATTCTTCGCCGCTTCAACTTCGCCAACCCGGGCCATTTCACGAGCTTTGCGGAATTTGATTTCCAGAGCTTTCGCTGTCTTGGTATCGAGCCTGCTTTTTTTGATAGCGACAGGTTCCAGAGCTTCGGTTTGATCTTTGGAAGCTTCGCTGACAACTTGTGTTTCGGCCGTGTTCATTTCTTCGGGCGCTACCATAGCGACTTTGGAGCCAACATCTTCCAGAACTTTGTCGTTTTCTTTGACTGGGGAGGCAAGAGCCTCGACGGGCGTTGCGGCAGCAGCTTCAACTGGAATCGAAGCTGTTTCTTGAGCCTTGGCTGCCGCTTCGGCTGCTGCTTTCTCGTTCGCTACAATCTGCTCAGCTTTGGCTTCATCCGCTTTAATTTTCTCAACTTCAGCGGTTTCGCTGTCTTGCATCTCCTTCATCCGAAGAAGAGCTTTTTCGCGAATCTTGGCGAGGCCAACATCTTTGGCTTCGTCACGACTTCCTTCAGCCAAAACGCGGCTTGATACATCTTCATATTGTATGGGGGAGCTTGGTGGAACAACTTTGGCTGCCAGAGCCATTTTGGGTTCAGCGGCTTTTTCCTGCTCAACGACTTTTTCTTTAGTCGCCTCAACGTCCGGCACCGGCGCTTCGGATGGAACCGAAGGGAGCGCTATCTCTATAGGACTACTTAGAACGATCTCTGGCGCCGGCGGCGGAGCCGATACGCTTCTCGTTTTCTTTTTTTCTTCACAGGCCATGCTTAATCCTAAAAGCAAAGTTCCTGTAATTATGTAGCGCCTCATTTGGGTCACCTCATTCCTCAATTCTTACCTCTTATCGGATGGATTTTGTGCAACCTTAGAGAAGAATAGAGAAGCCACGTCATTTTTTGAAACACGTCTCCTAAGACATGTATTTTCCGCTCCTTGGCAGGTCCTTGGCTTTTCTGCTAAGGTCCATGGACGATTGAGCTTTCGTTAAGAATTTGGGGGAAATATGAAGGACGGACGGCAGTATCAAAGTGGATTCGGTAATCATTTTAGTAGCGAAGCACTTCCAGGGGCCCTGCCCGAAGGACAGAACTCGCCTCAGAAGGTTCCGTACGGATTGGTCGCCGAACTTTTGTCCGGAAGTGCATTCACCATGCCGCGTCACGGCAATCTGCGAACTTGGTTCTACAGAATTCGCCCAAGTGTCGTCCATGGGGCGCTTAAAATGCTGCCTGCCTCCCAATGGGTGAGCGCCTCCCAGAACGTTACGGATGTCCCGGCCGCCCAGTTGCGCTGGAATCCCATGGACTATTCCTCAATAGACGATGATTTCATCAGCGGCATGAAGACCTTTGCGACCAACGGTGATGCCCATATGCGAAGTGGCAGCGCCGTGCACGTGTTTACAGCCAAGCGTTCGATGGACAGGAAATATTTCTCCAATCTGGATGGCGATCTGCTGATCGTTCCCCAGGAAGGTCGACTGGAACTTCGCACAGAGTTTGGGGTCATCGATCTTGTACCCTCTGAGATTGCAGTCATTCAACGCGGTATCAAATTTCAGGTGAATCTCCCGGACGGCAAGGCGCGTGGCTACGTCCTTGAAATCTACGGCGCGCATCTCGTTCTCCCGGACCTGGGTCCAATCGGATCAAGCGGGCTGGCGAATTCGCGTGATTTCGAAACACCCGTGGCTGCCTATGAGGATATGACTGGTGATTTTATTCTGGCCTGCAAATTCGCAGGGAATATCTTCGAAGGTCCGATCGGGCACTCGCCATTCGATGTTGTCGGCTGGCATGGGAACTATGCGCCCTATAAATACGATCTCAAGAAGTTCATGACGATCAATACGGTGAGCTTCGATCATCCTGATCCATCGATATTTACCGTTTTAACCTCGCCTGGCGAGATGGAAGGTCAGGCCAACGTCGACTTCGTCATCTTCCCACCGCGTTGGATGGTGGCGCAAAACACCTTCCGTCCACCCTATTTCCACCGCAATATGATGAGCGAGTATATGGGACTCATCCATGGCGTATATGATGCAAAACCTGCCGGTGGCTTTGAACCGGGTGGGGGCAGCCTTCATAATTGCATGCTGCCGCACGGACCTGAGACCAAAGCCTATGAAGGCGCGATTGAAGCGGAATTGAAACCGCATTATCTTGATAAGACACTGGCGTTCATGTTTGAGTCCGCCTATCTCTATCGCCCGACGGCTTTCGCGATGACCGGTGGAGTGCTCCAGTCAAACTACGCAGATTGCTGGAAGGGAATGCCAAGGAACTTCGATCCAAATAAGCGTTTCTAAGCACTTTTACGGAACGGCCATGGCTCCTCAAAAACCCTGGCCGCTTTTCTATAAATTCTAAGTGACAGGGATCGCTGTCAAAAAAACCCGAGTATTCCTAGATTTGTTCTGTCATCGCTAGACAGATGAGGTTAGCGGAATTATCGTAAGTTTCCAGTTAGAGGAGAGGCCATGACAGCGAAAATCATTAGTTTTAACGATATCGTCTCCTGTTTGCAGAACGCCGGACTGCTCGTGAATCAAAAAGGTTTCGTTCCGCAAAGAGATTTGTCAGCCTATACCACCGACACGCGAAAGCTTGAGAACGGTGATCTATTCATCGCGTATAAAGGTGTGCAGTTCGATGCGCATTCACGGGTGCCGGCTCTGGCGCTTCAATATCCCGAAAGCGTGTTTATCATCGAAGAACCCAAATGTTTTGATGTCATGTCCGCCGATCACTGTGTTCTGCTCGTCAAGGACAGCCGAGAATCCTGGTCCTACTTAGCAGCTTTGCGTTATGGCAATCCTCAGGATCGATTGAAGCTCCTTGCAGTAACGGGGACCAATGGCAAGACCTCGACGGTTTGGTTTGTTAGGCAGATTTTGATGGCGCGCAATATTCCCTGCATGACGCTCGGCACCATCGGTGTCTATCTCGGCGATGAAATGTTGCCGGCGAGTCATACCACGCCTGATCCCGACGATCTCTTCAGGAGTTTTGCGCTGGCTCTAGAACGCGGCATAAGCTGGGTGGCAATGGAGGTCTCCTCCCATGCAATCGTGCAAAGACGTCTTGGGCCATTGATGTTTGATTCGGTGGCATTCACCTCCTTCTCCCGCGATCACCTCGATTTCCATGCAACGATGAAAGAATATTTTGCCGCAAAATGGGAGCTTTTCACACGCTATCGCAAGGACGGCGCCCCGGCCTGGGTCTCGACCACTGTGCGTGACCATCTGCCTGCCAAGACCACGAAAGTCCCCTTTCAATTCTACGGACCGACGGCAGCAATGGGTGAAGTTGCGAAGAAAGGCTATTCCTATTCGATTTCTGAAAGCCGCTTGAATCACAGTCGTCTGACTCTACAAAGCCCGCGCAAGAGCTATGACATCGACTTCGATTTCGGTGGCGATTTTGTAATGGACAATTTCACGGCTGCGCTGGCATTGGTGGATAGTCTCGATCCAATCGATGTCATAGAAGGGGCTAAAATCAAGCCGGTTCCTGGCCGATTCGAACCTGTTCCGGCTGCATCCAAACTCAATTTTGCTGTCATCGTCGACTACGCGCATACCCCGGATGCTCTCGAGAAGACCTTGGCCAAGCTCAAGGAAATGACCACGGGCCAACTCTGGGTCGTGTTTGGCTGCGGCGGAGATCGCGATAACGGTAAGAGACCGTTGATGGGTGAGATCGCCGAAAGAATTGCGGATCAGATCGTAGTCAGTTCCGATAATCCACGGACCGAATCGCCAGGCGAGATTATCAATCAAATCCTGAAGGGCATGCCCAAGAAAAAGAAGATTCATGTCATCGAAGATAGGGCTGCCGCGATCGAGTTTGCTTGTCTGGCGGCGAAGGCCGGCGATAGCATTTTGATCGCAGGGAAAGGCCATGAGGACTATCAGATCATCGGGAAGACCAAGTTTCCCTTCGATGATCGTCTGGTGGCGAGCGAGGTTTTAGAGAAGCGGATTTAAAGGGCGTGAACGGCTTTTTCGTGAAATCAGCGCGTCCGTGATAAGTCCTTAGATAAGGATGCCTTGATCCTATGGAAGAAAGTCTTTTTA
>JACMPP010000052.1 GCA_014377445.1 Oligoflexus sp. | reverse complement strand
ATGATCGTCGAGCCTAAAACGAGCGCAACAACTGGCGAGACTCCCTATAGCTACCGTCCTTTCGTTTCTGGTTTCGCGACCACAACAACGAACTGGGGTCGCCCGGTCGACGTGAAGAACTATATCGATGGCTCTTTGCTTCTGTCTGACGACAACGCAGGCATGATCTACAAGATCAGCCCTGTCGCTGCTCCCGTATCAACTCGCTAAACGACGAGGGGACTCACGGGCGGTGGAGGATCGGCGTCTCAGTGTGGATGGCTCAAGGATAAATGCCGAGTGTCCTGGCAAATTGTGCCCAAGGTTTTGGCCGAACTTACCAGCGATCCCAGAAAAGCCGGGCGGGTGCTGGCGGCCCTGATGAAGATGAGTAAGCTCAATATCAAAAAACTGCAGGATGCAGCCATGGGCGGATAAGCTCAGTCCTTCGCGCTCGAACCTTCGGGGAAATCAAGCGTATCAAACTTATCTTCAGCCCAACTGCTTGGATAGTAGGGCTGGGGAAAACCATCCTTTTCCTTGATATCGGCAATCTTCTTCTCCACCTCACGAATCTTTTCTTTATCGACGCCTGTGCCCCTTTCCAAAAACAGGGTCTGTGAAGGATAGGCGAGATCGGTCCCCGCGCCTCGTATGATATCGAGGATGCGGAGGTTCATATCCTCGACGACGGCGATGTATTCGTTGTGACTGCTGGCTTTGATATAGGCGAAGATTTCGAGGTTGAAGGCACTCTCGCCGAAGCTCACAAAACGAACGCGAGCCGGATCCTTATAGACCATGGGATGCGAAAGCATCAGTTCTTTGATTTGCATCAGGACGAGGCGTAACTGATCCGCGGAGGCATCCATGCGAATGCCCAGATTCGATAGCCATCGAAACTTGTCGCGCTTCTCAAAGTTCTCGAGTGTCATATGCGAGAACTCAGCGTTCGGTATCGAAACCAGAGTTCGATCCAGGGTCCGCACCTTCGTCGAGCGCAAACCGATGTCCTCAACCGTACCCAAGGTCGTTCCAAAACGACCAAAGTCACCAACCCGAACCGGTTGGTCCATGATGATCGAAATGCCGCCGAAGAGGTTTTCAATCGTTTTTTGACCGGCAAGAGCGATCGCCAAACCTCCGATTCCGAGACCGGCGATAACCGCCGTGACGTCAAATCCAAGACTCCGCATCAGCGAAATCGCGCACAGTACCACGATGAGGCAACTGAGACCTTTGCGAAGCGGACCGAGCATCGCCGTCGAGCTGTGTTTGCCCTGCCGCTCATAATTGAGCCGACTCAATTCGATCACGGCCGTCGTCAACCTAAGGGCGAAGATACAAAAGCTGATCGTCAAACTGATCGTTTCGAAGTAGACGAGGCGTTGGCGAAATCCAAGACCCGTATCAAGGAAGAGTATGGAAACGCTGAAAATCGAAAGACCGGTAAAGAGCCTGAGTGGCGTGATAAAACTGGTGAAGATCTCGTCCGGCACCACAACCTGCAAACGTTTTACCAGACGTCGCATCACATGATAGAGAATCCAGGCGAGAATCCAGGCCGATAGTATGGAAAGGGCTATAGCGACGACCAGTCCGATCCACTGCCAGAGTTTGACGCCGAAAATTTTATTGGCAATGAGCTGCGGTGGCAGATGATTTTCTAGGTCAGTACGATTCAACAGCTCAGCCACTTCAGGAATTTTTTCCATGAATTCGGCCGAGAAACGCCATCCTTTGCGGGTCTTGTCTGCGCTGAAGCGCAGCACGATCGGAATCGGCGATGGCGTCGTCAGGATCGATCCGATTTTTTCCAGTTCAGGATGAATGTCATCCGTAAGGCTGCCGCCTGGGCTGTTGGAAATCATCGTGACTTCGATATTGCCACGTTTATTGAGGACGTCGATCAATTCTTCGACCATGATCCGACGCTGTTCGAGATTTAAACCTTTGGGAAATTCGATAAAAGGAAAGGCCGCGTCGATGTCATCGCCGGAGAGAATTTCGACAAAACGCTTCATCATGAAACGCGGAGACTCACTGTTGTCGATCTCTTTTTCACCGTCTTTAACATCGGATTTTTGTGACGAAAAGGGATTCGAGGGTGAGGCCGCACGCAAAACATTTGCCTGGGAGATGGATACAATGAAAATGAGGAGGAGGGAAAACCAGCGATTCAAGGGCAACATCGAGACACCTCTGTATGGAACACCTGGCTCTTCATAATGGATTTGGAATAGAGAGAGCAAGAGGTGGCGAGAATTTTATTGATAAGCAGCCAGCGGGCACTGTCGACGGCGGGGAACTTAGGGGACAATGCCCTTGAGTCGCCATAAACCGCTGTCACTGAGGGTTTGGGTCCAGGATTCGCCGGCTTTCTCCAGGATGGCGGCTTCTGCCGTATCGAGGCCGACTGGATTGCCACTTAAGAGGCTCGCTGTGTCGGACCAGCCTGGATTGTGACCGATGCATACCAGCGTCTGCACGCTATCGGCGACTTCATGACAACGACCGAGCAGAGTCTCAGGATCGGCCAGATAGAGCAGGGCAAGGGTGCTGGTTGGGACGCCGGTGAAACCGCCTCCCCGCACGACACCCTCGAGGGTCTGCAGCGCACGGGTCGCATCGCTGGAGAGAATGTAGTCAGGACTGAGTCCGCGCGCCCGAAGCTCCTGACCGAGACGAAGCGCCGAACCGAGGCCCTCACGCGATAAAGCGCGACCGCGATCGCCCTTACCCTGAGGTCCAGTTGCCTCTGCATCACCGTGCCGCATCAATATCAATCGTCGCATTGATTCTCCCTAGCCCTTGTCTTAACTAGCCTGCCTTTGGAGACGAGGCTTTGTCTTTTAATTCCTTGATTTTACGAATGCCAAGCTCAAAGTCCTTATGCTTTGCCACACAGCGCTCAAGGATCTTGATGGCTTCGGGAATCTGATCCCTAGCGGCTAGCATGACCGCCTTGTTATAAAGCGCCGACCGGTTGTCCGGATCGACCTTGAGAACAGTATTATACACCTTCGTTGCGTCATCAAAAAGCTCCGATTCCTTATAGCAGACGCCGAGCTGATTGAGGTAGCCGACATTCTCGGGTTCGTGGGCCAAAGCTGACTTGATGTGGCGGGTGGCTTTCTTAAAGTCTTTCAGGGCAAAATAAGCCTGGCTAACGATGTGATGAAGGCGTGGAAAAGCGATCTGCTTTTCCAGCGCGATGTTCAAAAGATCAACAGCGTCCTGGAAGCGACTCAGACGGAAGAGAAGTTCGGCCGCTTCTTCATAGCGCACGGGATTGAGTGGCGAAAGGTCGATGGCTCTCTTAAAGAATCCCACCCCTTCTTCGATATTCTTCTGAAAGACTGAGAGACGCCCTCGCTCAACATAGGTGTGAACGTAGAAGGGATTGCGTCTTTCCGCTTCAAGTAGAAAGGTCAGGGCCGCCTCATAATTCTTCTTCTCGATGGCCACGCGCGCGAGGCCGACGATGGGGCGGGCCGCCTTGTCAGAAGAATCGGCAAGGCGTTTGTAAATGAACTCGGACCGATCCCAGTTTTTCGCCCGGTATTCACCCTTGGCAAGTTCGTAGACGAGTTCGGGGTTGTTCGGATTGTTAAAGATTTTATGCGCCTGCCGAAGTTTAGGCACGATGTCTTTGAAGGTATAGGGTTTGACGAGGATGCCGTCGACACCATTTTCACTGGCCAGCATGATCTGGGCTTTATCCGGTTGTGGCAGCGTGATCGCGAAAGGCCCACGCGAGTAGATTGGATTTTCCCGAAGCTCGGAGAAATAATCGTAGCCGCCCATAAGCGGCATCTCGAGGTCGCAGATCGTCACGACCGGTTTCACTTCGGGATGATCCTGCATGAACTGCAGTGCTTCATGACCGTTGGTGAATTGCTTGAGCGATGAGAAGCCCAGTTTACCCAGATGGTGAGCGACGATGAGCCGAAGGTCCTGTTGGTCTTCCAGGAGAAAGAGCACCCGCTTTTGATCAAGATCGGGTTCGAGCTTGATGCCGAATTCTTCCGCCAATGTTTTAGCATCTGCCATCGCGTGTGCCTTCCTCTGAAGAATGAGTCCGGTATTCAGGTGTTTCAGCCCGCTTGACCAGATGAAACAGTAATTGCATTTATTTCATAATGTTAATCTGAATCCTAAACGCTTGCAGCTTATTTGTCGTAAGGCCTTCGGGAAAACTCCGTATTTGACCCGCTCCGGAATTTGGTGTTTTTGATAAAAATCACCGAAAATCCCTGACATGATTTGGTTTCGCGAGAATTACGAAAGGCCGTCCACCCTTGCGAGTCGACGGCCCTCATCAATCACTTTTGAACTATTTGCTTGATTCTCTGATGGCCGCAACGAATGCATCGTTCTCTGTCGGCAGTCCGATCGTCACCCGCAGACAGCCCTGAAGCCCAAGTCCAGCCGAGATGTTACGAACCTGGATCCCGAGTGCCATGAGACCTTGATAGGCCTTCTGACAAGCGTCCTGCTCCTTCCAACGAAGGAGAAGGAAATTGGCTTTCGAGTTGAAGATCTCTATGCCTTTGCCTTTGGTTATTTCCGTCAATCCCTTGAACATGCGTTCCCGCTCGGAACGGGCATTCTCAATGTTGCGATTCATAAAATCACGCATTTCCGGATCGTTGAAAATAGTGTCCGCGGCCGCGAGCGTAAAATGATTGAAGAGAAAGGGCACACGCAATTTGCCGAGGTTTGCAATGAGTTCGGGCGATCCGAGCAAATAGCCGAGGCGAACGCCCGCGGCACCCATCGTTTTCGAAAGCGTGCGCAGGATGATAAGGTTGCCGAACTCCGCGAGGAGATCGGTATAGGGATCGTCATCAAATTCAAAATAGGCTTCATCCGCAAGGAATAGGACTTTGGGATAAGCCCTGAGTAGATCGCGCAAGTCTTTTTTCGCCAGCGAATTACCCGTTGGATTGTTCGGCGAAGCGAAGATGACGAGGGAGCCATCGGTCAGCTTGGGCAAACGTTCGACTTTGTATTGGAAGTTTTCATCAAGATTCCAGGTCTCATAGGGAATTCCGAGATACTGCGCATGGGATTCAAAGAGGGGAAAGGACGGCCGCGCGATGACGAGCCTCCCGCCTTCGGGAAGCTGTTTGGCCAAGCCTTCGAGTATGATCGTGATGAGGTGATTGGATCCTGAGCTCGTCAAAATGCAATCCGCATTTACGCCGAGATATTTGGCTAGACCTTGGGTCACGTCCAAGGCCATGGCATCGGGATAACGGTTCCAGTCTTCGAGGACCAGTTTGCGTACGATCTTTTCTTTAAGGGCTGCCGGCCAGTCCCAGGGGCTTTCATTTTGGTCGAGTTTAATCGTAATTCCCGATGGGGCATCGAGCTTATACGGTCGCGCCGCAATAAGGCTGGGCGTAAAGTATTGGCTTAGCCAAGACCAATCCGGAGCCTTGACACTAATAACTTTCTTTGAATCCATGAAGCACCTTTATTCAGAGAAAAGGCCGCGTCGATGCAAGAGGTCGTAGGTGGCGATCGAGACAGCATTGGCTAGGTTTAGACTGCGCACGTTTGGATGAAACATGGGCATGCGATACAAGGACGAACGATAGCGCTTATGCAGCTCCTCGGGCAAGCCCGAGGTTTCGCGTCCGAAAACGAGGAGTTCTGTGTCGACGGGAATATCGGTGTAATGCTTTTCGCCAAACTTCGAGAAAAAGGCGATTTTACCATCGAAAGTCTCAAGGAGAGGTTCAATGCTGTCGTGAATTTCAAGATCGAGGAAGGGCCAGTAGTCGAGACCGGGACGGCGAAGGTTCTTGTCGGTCAGACTAAAACCAAAGGGTTTGATCAAATGCAGACGGTTGCCCGTCGCCGCAGCGATGCGACCGATGTTGCCTGTGTTTTGGGGAATTTCCGGTTGGAAAAGACAGATATGAAAGTGGCCAGGCAACATTGTTTAGGATCCTGAAAGGATTTTCTTTGCGGCTTCGTGCTTTTGCGCCGCCTCAAGAAAACGACGATACTGAACCCGGAGGCGAAGCATCGAAATGGTGTTCACGAAAATGTGACAGAGAATGACCGGAAGCAGACTTCCAGTTTGCTGAAACATCCATCCAAACATAAGACCGGAGAGGACAGCCCATAGGGTCCAAACCGACACGATCCCTTGAGGGCCAAGATGAAGCAGCCCGAAGAGTAAGGCTGTCCCTATGAGTCCCAGTTCAGGCTGAATCGCGCCCCGGAACAAGAGTTCTTCCCCAAGAGCAGAAACAACAGCCAAGTAGATCGAGGTCGGAATCGAAGCCGCGCCAATCATCTGCATGAGGATGTGGCGGAAGGCCTTGAACGAAGGAAATTGTTCTTCGAAAATAAAATTGAAAATGAGGAGCACCGCGGCGCCCATGACCGCAATCGCCAGAAGGCGAAATGCGAGATGCCAATCTGATGGGATCAGAAATGAACTGATGAGGATCTTATGTTGATAGTGTGCGACGAGACCGCCGACGCCGCCCATAATGAGGTAGAAGAGAGTAGAAGATCGTAGAAACGAACTTACTCGACTTAGACCTATATCATCTTTATCAGCGCCATTCTGGTTTTGCATATTAAGCCTAGTGTCGAAACAAACTATTTTTTAATCGAACAGTCTTTAAACCAGACTCTACCTTTTTTTTCCAACGAAAAATATGGGCTATGAAGGTAAGGTGCTTCTGTCACGCCGCAAGGAGGATTCTTTTTGAAATACTATTCCATACTGCTTATTTCCTCGCTCCTTTCAAGTACGCTTTTCGCAGCGTCACTTAACAAACGAGATGCAATTCAAGAGTTGGTGCAAAAATTAGAGGCGTTCGATCCAAATATTAAATCTCACCAAGATGACTGGTTGAAGGTTAGAAACCACTTGGAGCAAGCCGCACAGCAAAGCGAAACAGCGGCGGGATTGAAACTGAGCATTCAGCACATACTTGATCAATGGGGTGGCCTTCGCTTTCGTATTCTTGATCGTGACGACGCGCAGTACTGGGCCATGAATGGCGAGACTCTGGCTTTGCCTAAGGCTTGGTTCACACTTCGGGGCTCGAAGTGGCTTGTACAATACTCCGCGCATCCCAAACTCAGACGGGGCGATAGTTTCAGCGCCAAAGACTTCTCACCCTACTCCAGAGAATCGCAAAGTCAGAAATCCTGGACCCTGGCCGTTCAACATAAGTTAATGGTTGAGCCCGTGCCCGCGACCTTTGAGCTTAACAAAATGCCTATGAGCGAATGGGCTCTTGAGTTGACTCAACAGAGCAGCAAGGTAGCACTGGTGGACAACAAAAGAATTTGCATCGAGAAGGTTTGGTTCTCGCTTGATAAAGTAGTGGCCAAAAACATTGCTTCGAAAATCGACAAAGCTTCGGGCCTTTGTCAGGCACTCCTGATCGATCTGCGGGATAGTTTTGGCGAAGGACAAAGCTTCTGGCCCAAGGTCTCGAAGAAGATGCCTGTCGCTGTCCTGACCAACCGTGGGACGCGTGAAGGGGCTGTGGCTCTCGTGAAGAGCCTGAAGAAAGATTCGGCCGCCAAAGTCTTTGGCGAGACCACAGACAGTGACCGCGCCGCGCAAAGCAAAGAAAATCTGACCCGGATCGATTGGACGATTCTGATCGTCGGCGATGGCGGCCAAATCATACCGGATCAGGAGATTCGCGACAGTTCACTCAATGCGGAAGGTGTGGACGATATCACCGAGGCTGGCCTGGGATGGATTCGCGCCGAGATCACCAAATAATTTTTTAATTCGATCCAAAATCGATAAGGCCGGTTTCTCGTGGGAGGCCTGGCCTTTTTTTAGGCAGTCGCATCCCAGTTTTATTCGAGATATTCCGTCGTGCTTTCTGCTGGTTAGAAACATGCCTACATAATGATAATAAAAATCAATTTGTCCTTGACCCAATTTTCCGGAATTTTAGAAATTTAGTTGAAAACCTTTCATTTCTTTCGCTCGTTATCCGATACGACGGAGTAGCAGTTGCGAATAGGTCGCAGCGTCGATACGGGTTCGAGGGGATTTCATGAAAACTACATTTTTCGCCAGGATATTATTCGCGAGCTTCGCACTCACGTCATGCTCGGAAGCCCCGTCTGCCGCAGCAGACTACGTGAAGAACAATCCTTCTTCCGGCGATGCGCAGGGCGCGGCTCCTGAGGGTGATCCTGCTCCTGCTCCCGATCCGACACCGGCAAGCACGACCCCAGCAACGCCGACACCAACAACTCCAGTGGCCACAACGCCGACACCGACATCGGGGACACCGACATCGGGGACACCCAAACCCGTGACACCGACTCCAACGCCTCCGGCCACTACCGGTCTCACCTATTCGAACCTTAACGTTAAGGTCTTCACCCCTTACTGTACCGCTTGTCACGGAACTAAGGGTAACGTGAACCTCGAGACTTACGCCAAGGTCAAATCCTTTGCCTCAGGCGTGAAAACCACCGCGATCACCAACGCGTCTATGCCCCCCGGTGCGCCCATGTCGGCCGAACTCCAAAAGCTCCTCGGTGATTGGATCGCAGCCGGAACTCCCGAGAAATAATTCCATTCTTTAATTGATCGACAGGCCTCGGGCATCGCCCGGGGCCCTTTTTCATCCCTACCTAGCAAGTCTCCGACCATGAAAATTTCATAAAATAGTTGACAAAATAAAGAATGTGTTGCCATCAAACAAATGGGTAAAGCACTGCACTTCGAACTTCCTGCCGTACTACGTGAATCTCCCCAAGGCCGAATCGATGTGATAGAGGCTCTTGATCGAGTTTTAAGCAAACTGGAATCTTCATCACTCCTTAATACCAAGTAAACAATTCCGATTCGGTTTTTTCGCCCGTCAATATTCCACAAAATAATATTTTCACAGTGAAGCCTTCAACGACGAAAGCTTTGCTGACGAAAGCGTTACTATCGCGCGAACCTGCATAACTTACCTCGGTCCTCATTCCTCTCCATGAAATTTCCATTGATAATTTGATGGAACAGCCTCTAATAAAACGACATGCATATGATAGTCAGCACGACTGAATCGTGCGAGAACGTATTTATTTAGAGGACATTTTTTAGACATGGGCCTTTCACTCTTTTCAGATCCATCCCAGGCTTACACGCTCATACCCATAATTTGGATCGGCGTATCTGTCCTTTGCTGGCTGAATCTCTCCTGGGGTGTAGCCCTTTCAGGGCTTGTGGTACCAGGATTTCTCGTGCCTTTGGCCATGACCCATCCAAGCGTTGCGGGACTCATCCTGATTGAGTCCATTCTCACCTGGTTGCTGACACATGTCCTCTGTAAATTGATGCCAAAATTTTCTTTAGGTTCAACTTTCTTCGGACGAGATCGATTTTTCGCCTTGGTACTTTTTGGTGTTTTTGTGCGCCTCTTCATTGAGCAAGCTGTCTTGCCTTTAACTGTATCTCTGGGGGGACGCTTTGAAACTTTGCTCGAGTTTCAAACAAACGCAACGTCCTTTGGACTTGTATTGGTCCCGCTCATTGCGAATCAACTTTGGAAACCAGGCCTCACGAGAGGCCTTGCAAGTCTCGTTGCCGTTTGTTCGCTGACATATATTTTTACACGATTTATATTTATTCCCTTGACCCATTACAGTATTGCCAACCTCGCGCTTCAAATCGATCTCTCAGCACAGTATCTTCCTGATTCGCCGCAGTCCTATATTGTGTTGCTTACGACTATTTTCTTAGCATCACGTTTGAACCTACGTTTTGGCTGGAATTTTTCGGGAATCATGTTTCCCGGATTCATAGCCTTATCTCTTTTTGATCCTCTTCAAATCTTTACGACTATTTTAGAGACTCTGATCATTGCCCTGGTTGCTAAAGTCTTTATGCTCTGGCTGCCCTTTCGCAGCAAAGCCCTCGACGGCAGTTTCAGTATCGCGATATTTTTCAGTCTCAGCCTTGCCTATAAGCTCCTTCTTGGCAATCTTATCCCGCATTATCTCCCTGGACTTCGAGCGGAGGATTTTCTTGGCCTCGGCTATCTCATGTCGAGTATTTTTGCCATTCGACTTTGCCGTATGAAAGATCACGGGCCCCAACTGATTGCGACTCTTGGTCAAGTGTCTCTGCTTGGAGCAGTCGGCGGAGTTGCGATTGTGCTGGTTCTTCATAACATTACAAGCTTTTCGATTAGCAATGCGTCTGCAGGGTTAAACCAACCCCCGGTTCGCGCTTATCATGATTCGGAGCTTCATATTCAGTCGCAGAGTGTCTCGAGCTATCTAGAGGAATTGGCTCATGCTGATTATTTTCCGAAGGCCGATTCCGAACGTTATACAGTTCCGACGAAGGATCTTCTCGATACGATCATGAACCGAGTTGTGCACCCCCTTCTGACACTGACAACAAATGTTCATGAATCTCAGGATCTCAGCCAGGATGCTGGCCTAAAAAAAATTAGCCAAGAGGCGGGACGACTGGGACTTCGAATCGATTTCTTCCCGGCTTTAAATTCGAGAAAGGCCAAAATTCTCCTGACCGATCAGGACTCCACACGAAATCTGGGCCTCCTCGCCCTCACTGTCGATGCCGCAGTTCCGCTGGGAATTGTGGTGGGCAAACCCTTTCTTGATCGGGGCGCTTTCGAGTTTGCTCTCTGGAATCTCGAAAATCAAAATATCGCATTCGTGGCCACAGCCATGGTGCACCCACGTACCCGCTTCGACGGTTCGAGCCTCCTTACCGCGACTGAGAACAAAATAAACTTCGTCAATGCTTTCCTCAATCAACTGGACGGGAAGGAATTTCCTCAACTCGAAGCTCTGGAACTCGTTTCCATTCCTGAGGGGACGGAAGGCAACGCCCTGGCCTTTAATCCAAGCCTTGATTCTGAAGCCAGTTCCTCGCTTCTCAAATGGACGAAGGAACTGGCACAGAAGGGTATGCCGGTCGGCTACGACCCTCAATTCACTGCGAGTTATACCTTCGATGCAACTTTGTCTGCGGTTGGCAAGCAGATTCGCCTTCTCGCGATCCCCGCATGGGTGCAGGATCGCATGCGCCCCATCCAGGAGAATTCGCACTGGACGCACGCCTGGTCCCTTATGGGCAGAGCTATTCTGGAACGTGATCCACTCGATATCAGTTCCAGCAATCTGCAGTCCCTGCAAGGGAGCTATACTCAGGCCTTGCGGGACTATATCGCCGATTCGGATCCCGTTCATCTCCTTAAGGCCGAAGCGCTGGATGCCAATCTTCGTTTCGACATGTGGAAAAACAGTGATGATCGGGACGAATTCATACTCGTTACACAATCTGACGAAAAACACCTTTTTCGTTTAACTGGATTTGATGGCAGCACGAGACCATTGGCCGATACCACACAATCGCCAGGGAAGAGCCGCCTGTGAAAAACACCTTAGCTCTTCTTATGCTTCTCTCTTTGACGGCCTGTCAGGCTCCCGAGATAATCAAAGAAAGATTATTCACGGTTGGCGATAGCAAAAATGGAGCCTTAAGCTTTCCGATCCCTGAGGGTGGCAGTCAACTTATTATTCAACCCGTGCAATTTCTCGATCGAAGTGGAGACGAAAACAAGAGATCAAGGCAAGCAAAGCTTGACACGAATCAACTTCCCTATAGCTTCCGTTACGAAGGCCTTGACTCCAAACAGGAAGCTGTTTTCGAACGAAAGGCTGAGGGGCTGTCCTCCTGTTCGCCTGTCAGTGATCGCATTCATCAGAGTCTTTATCAATGCAGCGGAGAAAGAATATCCTATGATCTCATGCAATCGGATCGCAGGATTCGCCTGCTCAATATTCGCGTGAATTCTCCCAATGAAAAGGGGAGCGCTGTCTATTTCAAGGTCACCCTTCGCGCCAAACAAAGTGAGTACCGCTCGCGTATACATTGGATCCGTCTCTCGTCTTTGGAGAGAGACAATATTTTGAAGTCGATTTATCAAAGTAAAGATAACGAAGCTTTCGATCGAATGGCTATGAGCACTCTGGCTCCGACAGGCAAAGCCGGAGAGGATTATCGCGATGCTGTTGCCTACAGCGACAGCGGCTCCAGAGGCGCGTTAAAACGAAACTTTCCCGCCTACTCAATGATTGGACCGGGGGCTAAGGTCATCGCGGCTATTTATCCCCACAACACGCTGGTGAGAATACGAAGCCTCCCCTTTCATTCCAATGGGACCGCTTCGCCAAAATATCATCTTTGCTGGCAACCTTTTGGGGTGCCGGTCGATGGCCCCTGCTATCGGCAGGCTGACGGCAAATCTGCCGTTGGAAACTTTCGTTTGCCCCGAGGCCGGATCATTATTTCATCGGAAGATTCCATGGCGATTGACGTCGACTATGCTGTGGATGAAAGGACAAATTTCCATCTCTCCGATTCTGCTCGGCAGTACAAGGCCCAATTTCTAGCTTCGGGTCAATCTCTGAGTTTTGACCTTGCAGGCATTCGCAGCGCGGAATATCTCCCTGTACGGATCAATGCCTGGTCGGTCATGAGCGACGAGCGAAGTCGGGGTATTCAATTATCAGTCAAAATTTTAGACGCCGCCGATAGAATCATTTACCAACAGTCCCTCCCCCTCTCCGAGCTGGCTTCGAACTTCGATCGTATCAAAGGCCAGGCTATGACCTTAGGCCTTCCCAAATCCCTCGTAGTCGATGGCAATGTTGACCAAGGAAAATTGTTAGTGACTGCGGATAGCGATGTCCTCATTTCCGCATTGATAAGACGAACGGGCAGTCCTTTGGTCACGGAGGTCTATCCAAGTGGATTTATAAGGGCAACTCCCGATGAAAGAACCTGGGTCGAACTCAAGCCCAAAGCCCGGACTGATGCCAAGGCGGCAACCTTTTTGATTTCCTCTTATTCCTTTGATACTGAGAAAAAATCGGTATTGATGCAGCGCGTCGCGTTTGCGTCTCTTGGCGGCAAACAAGGCGTCTTCAGTTTGGTACCAAGCTACAACTTTGAGCAAGCTTTGAGCGAGCGCATAAAAACAGGACGGTCGACCCTGGTCAATCCTGGTCAGCCCGTAAAAGTGCGCTTGGAAACCGTAGGGTCACTGTCCATCGTCTCGACTGTTGATCGATTGCAGACCGTGGCACTCAAGCTTGATGGAAAGTCGCTCTGGCAAAAGGAATTATCCCCAGCCATCCATGAGACACTATTAGCTCCTTTCGCGCATTCGCCGGGACAAATATTCAATCTGACTGCGGAAGGGGCTCCTGTTTATGTTGCAGGGGTTCGACCACTGGATATGCCCGAGACATCATTTGTGAAGCGTTTTTTCTACGAGGGCGCCGAGGCTCGTTATGAACTTCCCAAAGAGCTCGCTCAACAGAATATCTTCATCGATCTTCTGCTAACCCAGTCGAGCGCAAGCCCAGGACACATGAGTGTGACAATTGAAAAAAGCGGCACAAAGCGTGAGAAGGAGACATCAACTCGGGTCAGCACGGATTACACCTATCTAAAGAGGGACTATGTTATACAAACGAAGAATCTCCAGCCCGATACAGTGCTCTTCGATGGCCGAAAGGCTCAATTCGTGAGCATACCCATTGCGCTTTACAACGATTTGCCCGAAGGCCGCCATACGATAAAAGTCAGTTTTGCTCATTTGGATGGCGCATTCGTAGCCGTGTCGGGTCAAATGCACGATACAGGTCTCAAGATCACAAGTCTGCCCAATCAAAACGCAAAAATGGGAAGTGAGGCCACTCGATGACGAAGATTTGGAATGGCTACTGGGCCCTCATGTGGGGCGTGAGCCTGGTCTACTGCACAAAGGGAGACATTATGCTGGAAACGCGAGAAAGTGCTTCTACGTCTGTACCTATGTCTATCGGCATCGCCCAAGCAGAAGCGTCCAGCGATGCGATCAAACCAAAGTCGAAACCGTTAGCTGACTCTCAAAACCAGGCAGCGGCTGCGTCGCCGCCAGCCGATAGCCTGGGTGGAACAGACCCTGATCACTTCTACCCCGTATTCATGATGGCCCTTAAAGATCGGACTTTGCCCAAATCAACTTTGCGAGATGCCAAGGGCCAAATCTATCAATTTATCAGCGATGCATCATCGATCCAAATGATCGGGGCGAAACAATCCAATCTTGGCAGTTATAGAATTTCGACAGGCACGGGCGTGAGCGGCATCCACCTCCAGACGCCGCACGGAGAAAGTGATCTTCAAACCCGCAAAATTGGTGAACTTCTTTGCATCGAACAGAGTTACGAAAGCTGCGCCACCAACACCTGGCATCGCCGGAGCTTCGACTTCGCCCACGAGACAATCTCGCCGTTCCAGACCTTTACCCGAGCGATTGTCAGCAAAGACCCCAAGGCTTTGATCGTGCAGTTACACGGCTTTGAAGGTGGCAAAAGACGAGGCGTTCGCGAACAAAATGCCAAAATGATTTTAAGCATTGGCAGCGATAGTGCTCTACTTCAGGCGGCACTGAAAGCTCTTCATCTTGACCAGGATCCGAGCATCCTGGTCTACGGTGAAGGGACCCGTGACCTGGGCGCAATGCGCAACGCCCAACGGCAATTGATAAGTTCAGTCGGCAAGGGGCATTTCCTGCATATTGAAATGTCTCTTCCGCTTCGGGAACGTTTGGCTTCGGACCGCAAAGAACGCGAACAGCTCAATGACATTATCAGGGAAGTTAAAAAGAAATTCTATGATGAAGCGAAACTCAGCACCCGACCTTAGAGCTAAAGGAATTTGCGCTGGAGCTTTGCTTGTCCTCATGGCGATGACATCCGGAGCTCACGCGGAAGAAATATATTCAGTCTTCCCCTTTGCCGATATGGGCAAAAAAACATATCCGCTCATCGAACGCGACAAAGGTGCAGCGGTTAAAATAGAATTTCTGAACGGCGCATCCGGTAGAGGGGAAGACCTTGTCCTGGAAGCGGGCGGAAAACTGCGCATCCTTCAGGGTGAGAAGGATGAGCTGCGATTCAACTTTCCAAAGGAGTCGAGTAAAAATCTTAGCTTTGCAGAACGGAGGGGCGCCCTATCAAGCCCCTTGATTGATATCTTTCCCAGCCGGGAAGGTGGTATTATTCCAGTGTCCGCTGATCCACGTTGGATTGAAGTGACAGCCAAAGAACAGAGTTCTTTCAAAGTCCGGACGATACAATACGAAGAGACTTCCCCCCTATCCGAGCGACGCTTCAGACCCATGGCTTTGAAAGACGCGGAAGAGTTCAGGCTCGTCAAAGCGGACAGTACGGAAGAAACTTTCTACCACTTGGATAAAGAGGCGAAGTTTAACGTCAGCAAAGGCACGTTGCTTAAGATCTCTCTTCGCAGCGATCTCCAGTCTCTCAGCAAGACCCAAAGACCGCTTTGCTCCCTTCGCTATCAAACAGTGCCAAAGCAAGGAGAGCCCGATTTTTCCATTCGCGAAGGTCTCTCGAGCCCTTCCCCCTTCGAATGGGTCGAAGCCAAAGGCAAGAAACGCGGCGTCGGCCAAAGCTATAGCTACTATATTGCTGCAGAGGTTGAGGAAAACGTGCGTTTATTCAGCAATTGCTTGATCAGCGTGGCAACCCTGACCACTGTCGGCGAGGATCAGCAGCTCCAAAACGCTCAGGACAAGTTGAAAAAAGTTTTGGAATCAAGCAACCTGGATCCGCTTGGGATCTACATGAAGCTCTCCAATCTCCAGGTCGCTGAAAGCTCCTATCTAAGTATGACAAGTTTTGCCCGATCCCTATCTTTGGACGCCCTCTACTACAGAAATCTCTATCCCCTTAATCTCTCGAAGGACGATACGATTGAGCGCA
The DNA here is from genome assembly GCA_014377445.1 of Oligoflexus sp. Lineage (GTDB taxonomy): Bacteria > Bdellovibrionota_B > Oligoflexia > Oligoflexales > Oligoflexaceae > Oligoflexus. The sequence goes on along the minus strand of JACMPP010000052.1, from coordinate 10,755 downwards.
TGAGAGGCAATATCCGCACGGGTATCGACGATAGGGACCTTGGGCCCGGGCCTGCGCTCATTCCCTCCGAACTCAGAACCAGCTGTCTTTGTGTGACGAGAAGCGATGCGCAGCACAAGGTCGAGTTTTTGAACCCGGAATTTGGCCATCGCTCGATGGGTCGACTGATAATATCCGAAGGCAAGCCGCTCAAGGCGGGCAGCTATAGGCTTTCGTCGCTTTCCGAAAGCGGTGAGTCCTTGCAGAAATTCAATTTTTCAATCGACGAGACCAGGAATTCGAACGAAAGTTTTTTTACAGCCTTTCTCTTTCGATCGCATCCGAAGGCCAAGAGTTTTGTCGTGACGGCCCTTGCTGATTCAAAGCAGCTTCCCACGTTTGGACTTGAGATACTCAGTGCCAAAGAGCAAGGGTTTGACCGAGCGGATCTCGAGGAACAACTGCATCGACCCAAAGACATTGTCATGCACGCGGTTGCAACAGAAAAGCCCGATGCATTCGATCGTCGTTATAAAAGCAAGATGCTTCCCCTTCTCCGAGATCTCAAACGAGCCTCCCACAACCTCGACATGAAAACAGATAGCTCAGCGAGGTTATCACCTCGCGCTCTGGAGAGCGCGATAAAGGTACTGGAGACGGAAGGCAGTTATAGCCTTATGAAGGATATTTGTATATCCGCTCTTGCTCAGAAAGCTGAGCTCCGTCCTCTCGCAGAACAATGTTTAAAGAATGCCTTTAGCAAGACCGAAGACTATCGAGGCCTTGCCTGGCTCCTGTCGACTCAGTACCGACGATCGCCCTCATCGGACCAGGCCTGTGACTTTGCACGGGCCATCAGCAGTAGCGGACACTTCGCCGAAGCGATTATGGTGGCCAGTGAAGCCGCCATTCATTCCGATTGTGGCAAGACCTTACTCGATCAACTCTGGCAGACAGCAGATCAGGGCAGGACGGTTCTTTCGGCATCTCGGCCTCAAAGCACGGTCCGGGGCTATGGGGCCGCTGAATATATCACCGAAATCTTCAATCAGGAAAAAGTCGAAGCCTTTTCCTTGATACCAAAGCACACGGCTACGATACAAAACCATGATGAGAGTCCCAGGGCGTTTGAGATCGAGTTTCGAAGTGCCAGTGATAAGGCGAATCGAAAGGTTCAATGGCTCGACATTCAAAATTCCTCCAAGGCTTATCGCCTGCCTCTCCTCTTTCAGGGTCAAAGCCCTGACTACGCCTATAACAAAGATCAGACCTTGAGCCTGCCCAGCAAAGTCTATGTCTATCTCAATCCTTCTGAGACTTTGAACCTGACTGTGAGTGACGAGAGCCTGCTCTTTCGTGTGAAGACCGTTATCTGGCCCCAGCTTCCTCCTGCCCATGGCGCTCGAATATACATGTTTCCGAAGGATCCCAATGACGAGGGGTTCATGGAAGGATTCAGTTCGATCGCAGAACTCGAAGAGGAACGCAAGATTCAGGCTGCCAACACTATGCGAGGCGACATGATCACCAAGCTTCGAAGCGGAGATCCCGGGAATTTCGCAAATGCACAGCGCCTGCGTATTCTTGAGAACAATAAACACTGGGTACCAATCACTGCGGAAAACGCCTCTGCGAAAGTGGTGCGCGAAGACTATGCGGCCTGGTCTCCCGACAATCCCATCACACAGGCTCAAAAATCTCTCTTGCCAAAGGCGAGTGATAATATTTTTACAGTCGTCACCAACGACGAAGAGGACCTCACTGCGATAGAACTTTCTCAAGCGGCCGACGTCCTCTTGAATTTTGACTATTACGATTTGGATGGACGCAGCAGCTTTCCGCAAAAGATCGAGTGGAAGGTCGATGCGGATCCCTGGCAAAGCCTAAGCCTTAAAAAGCGGAATGTGAGTCAGGCCATTAAACTTTCGGCTGGGCAGCATGCGTTAAGCCTTCGATTCAAGGAACAGGGATCGCCTCGCTTTCTCTTTGTCAAGGCTCAGGCCAAAGTCGGCGATGCGTGGACAGATATTCGGATCCAGAAATCTAAATACTGGTCGGCCTCGACCATCGATCAGCCGCTGGTCGTGAATGAAGCCGGTCTCTTTCGGATCCACGAGAAGTATAAAGATCGCGTGAGCGTGAAGTACCGTCGGGTTCCAACCGGTGGGCAGCTAACCCTCAAAAGCGGAGAAGGTCGTTACTTCCGACTCTATGCTCTCAATTCGAATCGCGATGATCGTCCTCTCTTTTCGAATCCGGCATTAGTCGAAGACCTCAGTCAGGAAGATCTTGCGCCTCCCCTCGAACTGGAACGAACCCATCGTCCGATCTATAAACTCGATGATGGTGCGGCCTATACCTTGGAGCTGGGAACCCGGAGTCACTGTTCCGGCGAAGACGACAGGGGCAAGGGGATTTGTGACCATTGGTGGCATCCCGATCTAAGCCTCGGGATGAGGAAGACCTTGGATAGCGACGTAGCCTCACTCGAACTTGCCTTATACCCAGGCGTCTTCCCACTGGGTCAATTGTCGATGGCCTATGAATTCCGACCCAAATCACTGACGAACTGGTACAAAATCGAAGCGAGCGGATTCTACGCAAAAAGAAATCTAAGCTCCGAAGAATTGGACCGGAATGATAATAGCAATAAATCCATTCAAGGGGGGAGCTTGTCTTTGGCGGCAGCTTACCTCGCTCGCATCTCTCTTTTGGACAGTCTGACGGAAGCCAAGCTCCGCTTCTTCGAAGTCGATCGCGAATCGACCGACGAGAACCTTCCCCAGGCTGTCGTCAGTCCATGGAAGCAGCAGCACCGCCGCAGTCTGATGCTGTCAGAAACTTTTTCCTTTCAACCAGCACCGACTCACAGCGTCAGGCTTAAGCTTGGGGGAATCAGCAACACCCCCAAACAAACTCAAGCCTGGGATCAGGCCAGCGTTGTCTTGAGCTGGCTCCAAGCCTGGACGCCATTCGTATCCACGGGACTTGGCTATGAAGTTCGCTACTTCTTCCGTGACCGCAACCGAAGTGACTACACCCTACGCTTTAGTCCCCGGCTGGATCTCCTGGCCATAAATTACGATGCTTTGCGTTGGCCGATATTGACAAGACTTGGGCTTGGCCTTGAAGCCGATAGTCCACGAACCATATTCGCATTGAGCTTTGAGACCCCGTTAGGGACTCGTTTGAATCCTGACTCTGAGGGTTTGAGGGATTTCCCGTTTAGCGATCTCAGTCGAGGCGAAATTTTTAAAAGACATGTTCAATAGGAAGGGCATAACGTGACTGTCAGCGCGAAAAATTCTATCGATTTCATCGCTCGTGGCAAGGGGGCTTTGGTAGCCGATATTCCGAATATTCCGACCCACGCGATCCTAAGCTTGCCCCAGGCTCTCACGGGAACCGTTGAACAGGATGCCGCTCCAAAAAAGGCATTGCTTGAACTAAACAACTGGCTCGACAAGCTCCTGATCGCCGAGCGAGACTCCGTCTTTACCCGGGATGAATTCGACACGATACTCTCGATACTCCGGCATTCGGGTGAGCCTATCCTCAAACAAAAAGCCTTAAGTCTCTGCTATCAAACTCTCAAGACCTTTGGTCAACCCTCCTATGCGACAGATCTTAGATCCTATACACAGACTCTAATGGCCACACCCCGAGCGAACCTCTGGGAAATCTCCGGGACACTTTTGATTGCGGGGCTACTGGAGCCGACTGCTGTTCTACAAAACTATTGTGCACAGACGATTGAAGCCAGTTATTTCGATAAGGATGGGTTTTTCCTCAGAGCGCAAATTCTCGAACATGCGAAGACTGAACCCAGTATCCTTCAGGCACTTATGGAGACGGGCTATACTCTTCTCTTTGATCGGTCAGCCTATGTTCGCATTCGCGCGCTCGAACTTTTGCAGCTTCGTTCATCTCCCGAGGAGTGTGTGGTTCGACTGCAAAAAGGCGACGCGCATCCCAAGGTCCAGGCTACTCTTCTGCAGCAGCTCTCCAGCAATCTATTTCGGAATCCCTATCTTAGCCCTTCGTTGAAGTCGGCCTTCTTCGCGCCATCATCCCAATGGGAAAACGTTGCGCTGGAAATGTTTCTACAAAAATTCAATGAGGATGCTATCCAGGCAATGGACCAAGGGCCGGCCTTCACGAATGCATGGCGGGACGACACGAAGGAAATTTTGGACCACATTGCCGGGCAAAACGATGAGGGCCTCAAACGGCTCGCTGCGCTCAGCCTCATTCAGCTTGAACTCTTGATGGATGATAAGCTGCTTCGCAAATTTAATAAGCTGCGTTCCACTCTCAAGTCGAGTGCCACTGGTCATTCAAGAATTTCCTCTGCCGAATGGAATGATGATCTGCCTTATTTATTATCCGTTCTAGCCTATAGTTCTGACGGATTTGAAATTGAAGAAGCGAAGAATATGCGAATTATTCGCCCGGCCTTCCACTTTGGTTTCAGTGCCTGGCGTTTTTTCTATGAACTCTTCCATCTCTCCACCAGCAAACGCCAAGGGGCTGCGCATTGGGTCAGCCGCAAGTTAAAAGGAAGCATACGGATCCCTTCGAGCCTCGGCTGTGAGCTGGTGAAAACGGCCGTTCCTGGCGAACCGCTTTATCTTACCGAAGCAGGTGGATGGCGCCCCTTCCTGCCTCTGCTCTGTGATCTCTATCGCATGCTTTTTCGACAGAAAATCATTCACATCTATACGCCTGATGGCTGCACCAAGGTCGGCAGACCTCAGTCTTTCGGGGGCCGCTTTAAGGCATGGATTTATCTCAACCTCCACTTCGATGAATGGAGTGAACTCAGAAACTGGACCCATCGATCGTCAAGCAATCCTTACGACTACATCAAGCGTCTACGCGGCCTGGGCTATCAAATCACTTTCACGGGGCGAAGGTCCGAAGCCATCGAGGATTTGTCTATCGAACGCTTTTTCCGAGAAGAATCCGGAGTGACACATGTCGAGCGTTGATCCTATATTTTATCGTATGCAAGCCCTGCTGGGGAATCGCAGCGGCGCCAGTCCCTTCGATCTCCTGATATTCTCAGTGCTCCTGGGTGGCATTTTTCTCTATTTGCATATTCGTCGCAATAATCTTGGCCGGTTGGATCGAAATTCCATTCCACTGGTTATCGGCGGCTGGGGATCACGCGGCAAGTCCGGGACGGAAAGACTTAAGGCTGCGCTTTTCAATTCCATGGGACGCTCGCTCCTTTCCAAGACGACAGGCTGCGAACCGGTCCTTCTCTATGGGCCCAATTTTGGTCCCCTGGTGGAGATCCCTCTCCATCGGCCTTATGAAAAAGCCACGATTTGGGAACAACTCGATGTGCTGCATCTGGCGGCTAAAGCCAAAGTAGACGTTTTTCTTTGGGAGTGCATGGGACTTGATCCGGGTTATGTTCAGCTAATGCAAAAGGACTGGATGCGCGATGATATTTCCACAATCACCAATACCTATCCTGACCACGAAGACATCCAAGGCCCCTCGGGCATCGACGTCGCACGTTCCATATCCAGCTTCATAGCCCCTGGAAGCAAGATCATAACTGCAGAAACAGTGATGTATCCCCTTCTCGACCGACAATGCAAGAGGCTGGGGGCGTCGCTGGAACGCCCGACAGCCAGCGATCTCAACTGCATCACCGAAGAGGTCCTGGGCCGATTTCCCTACAGCGAGCACCCCCTGAACATCGCGGTCGTCCTGGCTCTCGCCAAGAAGATGGGTGTGAGCCAGGACTATGCTCTTAAGGAAATGGCCGATCGCATTAAGCCCGATATCGGTGTTCTCAAGGTGTTCCCTAAGGCCTGCTTTGAGGGGCAAACACTCGAGTTTTCCAATGGCTTCTCAGCCAATGAAAAGTTCGGTTGCCTGAGCAACTGGCAACGACTCGGCCTCGACCAACTTGAGCTCGACCAGCATCCCAGGATTTGGCTCACGGCATTGGTCAATAACCGGGAAGATCGGGTGACTCGCAGTCACGCCTTTGCTCAACTCCTCACTCACGACATCGATTTTGATGAATTCTATCTTGTTGGGACCAACCGGGAAGGATTTGAGCGTTTTTATCATCAGTCAGTCAGCGAGCTTATACGAAGCGTTAATCTGAAGACCCGCGATCAGGCTCTGATTGTTCTGCTCGATTTCGCCAAACGCCTTCGCATTCCTCATAACGCGAGCATTCATTCCAGGCGAACTCTGGGATTACCCGAAACCAATGCGATAAGCCAGAGCTTTGAGATCTGGAGTTCGCTCCTGCATGCAATCGAAAGTCAAAACAGCGCTCCCAGCTCACAGCAGGCCAATCGTATACGGAAATTTCTAAAAGACCAGTTCTATAAGAAGTTGGTGTTACTGCCCAAGGATACGACCCCCCAGGAACTCCTGCAGCGCATATGTTCGAACACACCTCAGGGCTTCGAAAATAAAGTGCATGGAATGCAGAACATTAAAGGGCTTGGTATCAAATGGATCGAGCTTTGGGAAGAGCTTTCTCTTCAAGATCCCGAGCAAGTGACCCAAGTCGAGAAAGACCGTATCGTATCCCAAAAGCCAAACATGACGGGCACCGATAAGCAGATTCCAGGCGAACGCTCTCTCAAGAATCTTCGGGCCAAATTCAAGAGTTTCTGTCGTCCGAATTCAGAGGCATTTCATGCGCTCAAAATCAGGTCGATCTACCGCGACTTTGCGTCGGGAAAGATTTCGGCGGAAATAGCTGGATTGCAGATAAGGACGATACAGGAAAGCATGAGTGGATAAGTTGGAGGCATTGAGAAATGCCTCCGGAGAGAATGAACGAGAACGAAGAAATCTTGTTAGTTAGCTATTGAGTTGTCCGCTTGAGCTTGCTGATCGGCCTGCTGAGCTGCGCCTTCCGCTTCGGTTGTATTTGCAAAAGCTTGCATTCCTACAACGTCAACTTTCAAGTACCAACAGTTGGAATCGCCTTCGAGACGCATTGTCACTTCGTTTTGAAGGACTTTGGCGAGATTAACTTTTGCACCGTTGAGACTGAGGACAGAAATCTTGCGGTTTTCAACATTGACCTGAAGACGACGGACTTGAGTGTCGGTCCGCACAGCTATTGTTGAAAGCGATTTCGTTTCGCCCTCATGACACATCAGGGAATAGTTAAGCTTGATCAAAGTCGGAACATCTGTCGTATCCTGAATTACCTTCATATCCGGACTGTACGCACAAATCACAGAATCGCTCAGGAAGGCATGACAACTCATCAGATTGCCAGGTTGCTGAACGAGATTCGATTGTACGGCCGTGAGGGGAATGGCATTAGGACTGGTTTCGGCTTCTGCAGTCGCTTTTTTAGAGGACTGTGATCCACAACCCATCGCCAAAGACAGAATGAGAACTTCTCCTGCAATCAGTTTCATTTTCATTTTCATAATTACTCCTTTATTTGGCTTTAAATAGATATAAAAACACAGAAATACCTTGGCACATTTTTACTTGTCGGCAAATGTGAGAAGTCGAAACAGAGTCGACTTTCCGACTTCTATTGCCACGAAACGCTAACTACGAAAGGCTTTGAATAAAATCAAATTTAAAACGATCAATTCTCAAAGAGTGAAAACAGGAAAATCACCGAATACCTATTTTTACAGGACATTTTAAACCTATGATAATTATGTATTCGCGGTATCGCTAAATAGGCTTTGCACATTTTATCTCCAAGGCGATGAGCGCTAACTTCTGCCGGCGAAGCTCGCAAGATAAAATTGAGATAGTCCTGAAGGGTCGCCCCTGCCGCGATAGCCGTTTGCAGTATCGACCGATTGATATCCAAAGCAAATCTTGCCTCCAAAGAATTCCGGAAAAGTGCATTCGCCTCAATCAGGTTTTCCATCCTCAACATTCGTTCTGAAAAATTATTGGAAATTGAGATAATAGTGTTATCGAGATAGGCCGTGAGTTTTGCGAAATGCCGCAAAATATAAAAAGCCGCAGCACCCAACTTTGTCGCTTTTGACGATTTTTGGAGCGTTATCGTCGCGAGGCATCTGATATCTTCCCACATCTGCCGGCTATCGACATGGCGAACTGTCCTAACATTCAACGCATTCCTGCCGTTTAAATCAAGAGCTTTTTCATAGATGTAAAGGCCTTTAAAATAGTGCATCATTGCCCACAAAATTCAGGATCTTCATCTTCATAAAGAGCGAAAGGTCGGCGCGCATGGCTTGTGCAGCCCGCTAACTCTAAATTGAAAAGTTTGGCGAGCTCGGCATCCCTGACCAGATTCACAGTCGATGATCCAGCATCCTTAACGACGACCTTTTCTACCTTTACCGTAATTTCTGAAACCACTAGGCGGATTTTCGACGGCCCAGCTCTACTCTATCGCTTCCTTCAAGATTGGTACAGTCGCTGACAGACCTGATAAGGACCTAGTGAAGTGATGGTGGCTATGATACTGGAGTTTCAAGCTGATCTTCTGACGGCAGACCTTTGCGCCAAGATCAATCTCTTTGAGCAGTGGCTGAATCAGGCCCGTCCAGAGACTTACTAATGGTTTTTCGAACCCGATAGTGAAGTCTAATGGCCTCGACTTTCTCAATTTACAGCATAATCGTGGATCAAAGCCCACACCGCTCCCCTACGTTATTATAGACTATTTCCGAAGTTGCACCTACAAACAATGCCCAACGTCCGGCTGCACTTCCATTGTCCGAAGAGCCTCCCCGGATTGCATTACCTGCAGTAGTGTTTCCCTGATAGTAATCACTGTTATGTGAAACAACCGAAAGTGCAGAACTGCTTGGATAAGCTCGCAAAAGGTCTTCTTGAAAGGCAGAGATGTTATTGCTTGCTGGGGGCAGCGTCACGCCGTACCAAAGGCCGTCCGTTCCGTTGTCTCCTCCAAGACCGCCTATGTGTTTGCCAGTCGTCCACTCCCAAACATTTCCAGCAATGTCAGCCGCTCCAAATCGAGACCGACAATTAGCCGTCTGAGAACTATTTGTCGGATACATCCCAACACTATTGCTGTCGCTTCGGCAGGGAAAGGTGACTGCATCTCCTGGGCCAGTTTCGAGAGCCGTGATGATTCTGCCAATATTTGGTGCATAAACGCTAATATCGATTGTCCCGTTCTGATCTACATCTCCCCAATCAGCTGCCTTACTCCATTCGCCATCACTCAGTACATTCAAGTAATATATGGCTCCATTTCCATCACTGATTCCAGAATTCCGGCAGGCTTTCCAAGCTGCACCTTGATCAATTACACCACGTGGTGCGACTCCCTGCCTTGATTGAAAGGTTGCAGTCGTCGCATTCACAGCCGTTCCATTTCCGCAGCCTGTGAGATCAAACGACCCGCTCGCGAGAAACTTATCATAACAAAGCGCAGCGTTATTCACCCAGGCTGAAGCTGTCCCTTGCAATGGCCAATTTGATGCCCCGGCGGGAGTATTGTTGGAGAATGTCCCCCCATATTCAGAGGCTTCATATTTTTGGATAAAAAAGTCGTGGTCAAGCCCTGATTGATCCATCGGTACGTGTACCATGATCTGGGGACGAGTTTGGTTTTGCTGATAGTATTCATCCACTAAAAACACACTGGCTCTTCTAAATCTAGGCTCCATTCGAAACGCTGCGGCAGAATTGATCGTAGGTCCAGCGAAATAAGGGGATCGATAGCGTTGGACGGAAGGAACGACCGCATTGGCATTAGCATCTTCGACCACAAGAATATAATTATAAATCATGCCGACCAAAAGACTCCCGCCGCTACTCGTTGATAGATCAGAAAATGTGCAGTTCGCAAGGGTTCCTGAAGCGCAGTTGGTGATCGTAGCGATGAGGGTCCCGTCACTCGTAGTGCTCGTGAACAGCCGGGTGCCGCTAGGATCGACAGCAAGAGGATCAATGGGCTTATCTCCGGAATAATTACTACCACTATTGCCAAGCGCCCAAGGAGTGGCCGTGCGAATCGATTGACGGTTGGCTTCGGTGAAACGATAGAGTTTATAGATCAGGCCTGCATCGGAGGCGGTGCAGGTTCCCGAAGTATTGCATGTTCTCTTAGTCCATGGCTGCCAGGTAATATCCACCTTACCTTCGGCGACCGCATCCGTGGTGCTGCCGTTTACGGTAATAGCCACCCGTTCCCAACGATTGTCTTTGACGTAAAGGTTTTCTGGGATAATCCCTGGTGTAGCTAGATCGCCTGTAACAAACTTCGGCTCGTCCGGTAGAGCCAACTGACTCATTGTTGGCATTATATCCGCTCTAAAACCTATGCATCGAAAACCGATGTCAGTATTAGTAGAAGTCGAAGGATCGATCCAGGTTTGAACATCTGCTCCGTATTGCTTCTGACCGGCCCAGCTTGGTGTTCTAAAATCAGCTCCGAGCGTCATAGCAAGCCCACTCCCACCAGGATCGATGGTATGAAAACGCTGAATGATGTTATCGATACCGTTGGACATGGTGCGGCCTATGGTAGGGCCGTAGCTTAAACGGGATTCAGAATTTCCACTGATGCTGTACTGAAGCATCCGGTTATCGACCCATTCCCTTAAGTTGCCGGCCATATCCTGGACGCCAAGTGCATTTTTACAAAGCGTCGCAGATCCTGTCAGGCCTACGGATCCAGCGTTAACGTTACAGTTCCCGCCGGTATTATTTGTGTAAGTCGTCCACATGTTCGCATAGCTCGTGCCAATCCACTTCGAGGCACGCCTCCATTCCTCAGCTGTCGGCAGACGAACCTTCGCGTTTGAATTACTT
>JACMPP010000051.1 GCA_014377445.1 Oligoflexus sp. | reverse complement strand
TACGGTCGACAGTCACCACGAAGTCAGCCTGCTTCGGTGCAGCGAGCGCTACCTCCTGCTTGAATTGCACCACCAACCTCGGGTAGATGGCCTGGAAAACAACTCGATTGACGAATCCCATTTCATTATTCAAAGCATTAAAAGTTCCATAAAAATCATGATCGGGCAAGAGCAAGTTAAAGTCCCGATCACTGATTTCAAGTTCGGCAATAACGTCCTTCTTGGTCAAAAGTCTCTCGTAGAAACGGAAGGACTGATCGATGTCGTTCAACGCTCCTTTCCATTTTTGTGACGCAAATATCCACGAAACAGCAGCCTTTGACTCGACAACGTCGAACCTTATATTGGACAGCTCGAACTGCTCCTTAACGGGCTGCAAAATTCACTCATTTACTACTTTAATTTCAATGGATCAGAACGATGGCCGGACGGACATTTGACCTTGGCGAATGGGTCGCAGTCTTCTGAATGCGAACATTCCGCTCTTGGTTCAGAGGCGAGACGCATGAATCAGTGAATGGATGGTAGCCCTGTGTTGTGGAAAGGCTTGTGTCAGCTCATCTTCGTCAGCAAGTTCAAAATCGCTGAAATCAAACCCAGGGGCAACCGTACAGCCCACGAACGAAAAGCCATGGACACCGTCCATCACTGGGATTGAAGCAAACCAAGCGCCGGCAGGAACCACATACTGACAAAGCTCACCTTCGATAAAATTGATACCGAGACGAGTTTCCTTCAAATCTCCAGCCGGGGATATTTCAATGATCCGCAGGCTATCACCGCTATAGAAATGCCACATTTCATCGGACTTGATGCGATGGAATGCGGAGAATTCATCTCGGCCCAGCAGGAAGAGGATTCCCGTGGACGCAACTCGCTCATTCGCTTCTTGGTTAGCCACAAGGAGTGACGAACGATAGGTTTCGACAAAAGCTCCCCCTTCGGGGTGATGCACCATTCCAAAGCGTTTAATAATCGCATTCTTTTGATTCATGCGAGTTCTTTGTGGGCTTCGATGGATTTCTTTTCTTTGGCGTGAAATCGCAGGATCGTGCGAATGAGTTCATCATGCTCGACAAGTTTCGACAGGTGGGTCGAAACTCCTGCCTTCATGCAGCGATCCAGCTCTTCTTTGACCGTATGAGCCGTCAAGGCGATAATAGGCCGACTGAAGCCGTTTGCCCGCAGCAAGGCTGTGGTCTCACAGCCGTCCATATCAGGCATCTGAATATCCATAAGCACGAGATCAGCGTCCAAGGCCAGCAGGGCTTCGATAGCCTTGGACCCACTGTTGACGCCCGTAATTTCCGCCCCGGCCAGACTGAGTATGCGAGTCATAAGCATCAGAATATCCTTGGCATCGTCGACGATGAGAATTTTGAGGCCACTGAGAACTTTGTCTCGAAAGAAGTCCTTCATATTCTCAGTGGTCGACCGCACGATATTCGCCGGAGCATCCACAGGTTTGCCTGCAATCTCGACAGCAAAGATCGATCCTTTGTGGAGTTCCGATCGTTCCAGAACAACGTCCCCACCGAGCGCTCGCGCCAGTTGCCTCGCAATCACCAGCCCAAGACCCGTTCCACCGTAACGCCTCGTCGTCGAGCTGTCGGCTTGCGAAAAGGGTTGAAAAAGGCGGTCGCTTTGCTCTGAACTTAAACCACAGCCCGTATCGCTGATCACGAAGCGAAGCAGGGTGTTTCCCTGCGCTCCGGGCCGGCTGGAGACTTTGAGATCAACCTTGCCTTTGTCAGTAAATTTAATCGCGTTACTGATGACATTAATGAGAACCTGTCGAATCCGGGTGGGATCCGAAAGAAAGGTTGGATGCATCCCCTGTTCAAGCTCGTGGACCTGGAACTCAATGCCTTTTTCCTGAGCCCTAAAGTCTAAAATGGCTTTGAGATCGTTAAGGAGTTCGGGCACTGACACAGGAATCGTCTCAACCTCGATACGGCCCGCCTCGATCTTTGAGAGATCGAGTACATCGTCTATGAGTCGAGAGAGCAATTTAGCATTGCGGAGAATCGTCTCGACACCGGTCTTCTGATCGGCTTCGGGTAGAGACTTATGATTCAGCAGCTCAGAAAAGCCAAGTATTGAACCTAGCGGCGTCCGAATTTCATGACTCATATTCGCCAGGAATTGACTCTTGGCCTGACTCGCTTCTTCGGCCTGCTCCTTTAGGACGAGCAGATCAAGCCTCTGCCTGTAGAGATCGATAAAAACCCGAACCTTGCTGCGCACGACATAGGGTGAGAGTGGTTTGAGCAGAAAGTCAACAGCCCCATGCTCATAGCCCGCAAAGACGGCTTCTGGCCCAAGATTGGCGGCGGTTACAAAAATAATGGGAATATTGCGACTACGCTCGGCGCCTCGCATCAATTCGGCAAGCTCAAAGCCCGACATTCCCGGCATTTGCACATCGAGAAGGGCGAGGGCAAAGTCGTGATCGATGATGAGATTGAGCGCCTCTTCACCCGATTGCACGCTCAAAACTTCAACATCCGCACTTTCAATCAGCTTCGCAAGCGCGAGAATATTCTCGGGCTTGTCGTCAGCGATCAAAATTTTGGCTTTAGTCATAAAGCACCTATGCACGAAATTTGTTCTCTGTTTATGAGTCTCACGAGCAAAGCTGCGACATCTTGAATCTTCGCAATATGATCGACGCAACCCGTTTCAATCGCCATTTTAGGCATCGTTGGTGCGAGGGCGGTAAGAGGGTCTTGAGCAATAGTCACTCCACCCAGGCGCTTGATCTCTCGAATACCTTGAACCCCATCGCTATTCGCACCCGTAAGCAATAGACCGACGACGTTCCTGTCGTAAGCCCGTGCCGCTGATTCGAAGAGAACATCGATGGAGGGCCTGGACCAGTTCACGAGGGCGTCGAGACTTAAACCGAAATAACCATCCGACTCAACATAAAGATGATATCCCGGAGGCGCAAAATAGATATTTCCTGGCATTATTCGCTGTTTATCTTCAACTTCATGTAAATGGAATCCCGATAGCTCCCGGAATATCATACTGTAGTTCAAGCGCGCTGACTTATCTATGTGCTGACATACTATTAGAGTAGCAGATAAAGCATCCTTCAAACCGACCAGGATCAAATTTAACGCCTCGAAGCCTCCGGTTGACGCCCCGATAACAATAATTCGTTGCTTCGGATCTTTATCATTCTCTGCCATCTTCAGTCCTCACTGACTTTAGCAATGATCTAAAGCTTTCGATAGATTTTAGCGTCTTTGTTAAACACATCGAGATGGACCTTCGCTTTCAAAAAACCCGTCGATTCCTTGCTGCCGAGGCAGAGAAACCCCCGATGACTCAAGCTACGGGTCATAAGACTGACTGCTCGGTCTTGCAGGTCCCTATCAAAATAGATAAGGACATTGCGGCAAATGACCAATTGCGCATCGATGAAAGCTTCATCCGTAGCCAAATTGTGTGTGCTGAAGACAATGTTACTTTTGATCTCCGGATTGAGACGGGCCTTATCATCTTTGCATGTATAGTAATTTGAAAAGGGTAAGATGCCACCGGCTTGCTGATACGCTTTCGTCATTTCTTTGATTTTAACCAGTGGATAAACAGCTTCCAAAGCCGTTTGCAGGACCACGGGATTGATATCGGTGGCGTAGATCGTCGAACGCTCATAGAGTCCGGCTTCCATTAACATAATAGCAAGCGAGTAGACCTCATCGCCAGTGCTGCATCCAGCGTGCCAAATATTGAGCGACGGATAGGTCTGCAAAATCGGCAAGACTTCATTTCGTAGCGCCGCAAAGAACGAGGCATCCCGAAACATCTCGGTCGTCTGCACGGAAATTTCATCGAGCGATCTCTCAAAAAAAACCGGGTCTCTCAGCATACGATATTGAAGATGAGAAAAGCTTGCGAGGCTTGTCTTCACCAGGAAAGCCTCCATTCGCCGCCGAAGCGATGCGCGAGCATAATTCCTAAAGTCATAGCCATACTTACGCCAAATCGCTTCCAGCAAGAGATCGAATTCAATATCGTCTGAAATGATCATGCTCAAAATTCACCTGCCTGTGGCAACCATGCCTTGAGCACGGAAAGCAGTCTTTCGAGATCGATGGGCTTCGGCAGATAATCATTTGCTCCGGCCTCAATACACTTCTCCTGATCGCCGCGCATCGCCTTCGCCGTGAGAGCAATAATAGGCAGGCTTTGCCGCTTTGGATCCTTCCGAATCTCTCGCATCGCGGTATAGCCATCCATCTCGGGCATCATGATATCCATCAGGACAAGGTCTATGCCCTCCACTTCGTTCAGTTTTGCCAAAGCTTCAAAACCGTTGCGCGCAACCTGGATTTTAAGCCCTTTGGGTTCAAGGGCGCTCATAAGAGCGAAGGTGTTGCGCAGGTCATCATCCACAAGGAGGACCTTCTGCCCGCTGAAGGGTTTAAGTCCTTTGCGGCTTTCCACTAAAAGTTCGCGTTGCGTCTCGGGCAGTTGGGACTCGACCCGGTGAAGAAAGAGACTCACTTCATCCACGAGTCGTTCTGGAGATTTTACGCCCTTGATGATGATGCTGTCTGAATATCGACGGAGTTGCATAATCTCATCTCGGCTCAACTCCTTGCCCGTGTAAACGATGACCGGGGGCCGTATCGTGGTTCGGTCCTGAGCCAATGCATCGAGGAACTCAAGCCCAGATTTATCAGGCAGCCGAAGGTCGAGTATCATGCAGTCATAGGACTGCTTGCGAATCAAATCGTGAGCCTCAGATGCAAGGCCTACAGCATCCGTTTGAACATCGGAACCCTGGATCAACCGGGAGATCGCATGGCGTTGACGTTCATCGTCTTCAACGATCAGAACCCGACGCACACGACGGGAAATCATATCCTCGATCTTTTGGAAGGCTCCGCGCAACTGGTCGGAGTTCACCGGCTTCAAGAGGTATCCCAAGGCACCCATGCGCAGGGCATTTTGCGAAACATCCACGCCTGAGATGACATGCACGGGAATGTGCCGGGTTTCAGAGGACGACTTAATCCTCTCTATCAATCCAAGCCCACTCACACCTGGAAGGTTCATATCCAGCAATACACCTGAGGGGCGAAAATTCTTTAGGTCTGCGATGGCCTGATCCCCATCCATTGCCGACAGGACTTTGAAACCCATTTTTTTGGCTTGAGTGGAGAGAATCTTCATAAAGGAGACGTCATCTTCAACGATGAGAACGACTTTGTCTCCTTCTTGAATATCGTCTCGATCGTCTTTGACTCGATGGGTTTCGAGGATTGGCACATAGGGTACTTTGCGTTCTGTCATGATCGAAACTGGTGCCGCTTCCCTTTTGATTCCGCTCTCCAAAGGCTCGTTGGCTCTGACCGTTGCGGAATCGTAGCTTTCGGGAATGACCAGCGTGAAAACACTGCCTCTGCCGAGCTCGCTGGTAAGTATCATCTCTCCGCCCAAAAGCGCCGCGAGCTCACGGCAAATAGTAAGGCCAAGTCCAGTTCCACCATATTTGCGACTCGTAGAACTATCGGCCTGACTAAAGGCTTCAAATATCAGTCTCTGTTTCTCGATGGGGATACCGATACCACTGTCGCTGATGCTAAAGGCGATCAGCTTGGTTTCACGAACCGTACGAACCAAAACCAGGTCTTCACCGGGTCTTCCCACTTTCACTTTTATTGAGCCTCTTTCAGTGAATTTGAAGGCGTTAGAGAGGAAGTTTCTGAGAATCTGTTCCAGACGTTTTTGATCGCAGGTGATCGAACTCGGCAAACCAGGTTCCAGGTCAATTTGGAAGTCGAGTCGTTTGCTTGCTGCCAGTGGATTAAAACTTTTCTTCAGACTCTCAACCATGCCGGGCAGGTTGATGTCTTCGATATAGATATCGAGTTTTCCGGCCTCAACTTTCGAGAGATCTAAGATATCATTGATGAGGGAGAGAAGATCATTGCCGGCATTTTGAATTGTGGAGGCAAAGGAAATTTGCTCTTCGTTGAGGTTACCATCCGCGTTTTCTTGCAGCAAAGTGGAAAGAATGAGCATGCTATTCAGCGGCGTCCTGAGTTCGTGGGACATGTTCGCAAGGAACTCAGACTTATAGTGACTCGCTTGCTCCAAAGCCTTCGCCCGCTCTTCCAGAGCGGTTTTAGTGGCTTCCAGCTCTTCGGCTTTTATCTCAAGATTTTCCTGCTGATCGCGGAGAATTTGCGCCTGGTCTTCGAGCTGATCATTGGTCTGACGCAATTCTTCCTGCTGTTGGATCAATTTATCCTGCGAAAGATTGAGAGCCGTCGCCTGCTCGGTAAGCTCTTCATTCGTAACGCGCAGCTCTTCCTGCTGAGTTTGCAGCTCTTCGGCCTGAGCTTGGGTTTCCTCCAGAAGATCCTGGAGACGGCTGCGATTTTCCGCCGATTCCAAGTTGCGGGAAATAATGTCAGCACCGCGTTTAACAAGGTGCTCGATAATGGGCTTCCTCGCCTCGAGTAGAGCAAGTTCCATGACCGCTATCACACGATTATCGAGGACGAGCGGAATAATGGCGATGCATTCCACTGGTCCCGAGCCCAGGTCAGAATTCACTTTAACGTAATTCGCGGGTGGGGAGTCGAGCCAGAAGATGCGTTTATTTTGTACCGTCTCCCCGATTAAACCCTCATCAAGTTGGCGCACTCTGGTTCTCAGGAGTAAGCCCTCGTCAAAGCCGTAGCTAGCAATACGGCGCAGGAGAGCGCCTTCGACGTGGTACATGCTGGAAACGGGCGAATTGAGAATGCTGCCAAAGAATTGAAGGGTTTTTTTGCCAAGCTCTTCGAGATCGAGATCGCCGCTGAGATTCACAGCAAGATCTGCCAGTTTCTCCTGGAGCCACTGTTCGTCGGCTTGGGAGATAGCATTTTTTTTAAGAACCAGGTAGGAAATGACGGCGAGGAAGAGATTGAGTGCAAGGCTGGCCCACAGACTGGTATCCACAAACGTCGTGCTCTTGGCTTTGATCTCTTCGCGGGTGGCTAAAAGCGTTTTTTCCTCCTCTTTGATCGAGTCGGCTAGGGCTCGCACCTTATCCATCGTGACGCGACCTTCGTTGAGAAGGTAGAGATCATAGTTTTCGAAGTCTTTTTTATCCACAAGAGTTTGCAGTCCGTGCTCTATTATGGCTTGCTTCTCATATACCGCAGCCTTCAGCAGAGCCACATTGCTTATCTGCTTAGGGTTATCGGCCACCAGAAACTGAAGCTGAGCCAGATCCCGATCGATGGCAGTGCGAGCCAATTTGTAGGGCTCTAAGTAGCGGGAGTCGCCCTTTGATATGTAGAACCCTCGGTAGCCAGTCTCTTCGTCTTTGAGAGCGGACATGACGACTTCACTTGCATTGAGGACATCGTGAGTATGGGTCACCCACATTTGGCCGCTTTTCACATCTTCGAAGCTCCTCAGGAGCAGAGTTCCGTTCCCTATAATGATAAGGACCAAAACGGCAAAGGCGAGGCGCAAATTTGTCACAGCTCTAGCTGCATGGCGAAGACCTTTTGCGAGATTCTTTATACTTTTTGACATGAATTCTGCGGCCTCGAGCATAAAAAAAGATGAAAAAGCGCAATCATAAGGTATACCGCTCCAGCTGCTTCTTACACAAGCATCCGAATGGAAGGAGAGTTATTTATATTTGTAATTTTAAATGGTTATACGATTAATGGTAAAAGTATGAGGGACAAAAATCTCAGTAGCTGAGCTACTAAAAATAACTAAGCGAAACTTATAGACTATATCGACAAGGGAATTGAATGCTAATGGGTAATATCTACTGATAATTATGTGCCTTTTATAATTTTGTTGTCCATCCTTCAACAGGCTTGCGGTTTAAAAAAAATTCGTAGATACTCAGAAGCTCGTCAGCCTAAATAATATAAATTGCACAATAGAAGTTATCCACAACGGCCTGTGGATAAACAATCCAATCCGCAAAACGTTTTCAAATATAACCAGCTAAAATAACAATTAAAAAAAAACCCACAGAATCTTGCGATGTCTGTGGATAAGTCGATTTTTTTAATCAGAAAACTTAGCTGGCGAGTGAAGTTTTCACTTTCGCTACGATTTCTGAGAATGCTGCTGGCTGGTTAAGGGCCAAGTCAGCAAGTGCGCTACGGTCGAGATTAATCTCGAGCTTTTTAAGACCGTGGATGAATTCCGAATAACGAATACCTGCTTCGCGCACGGCAGCGTTGATACGAACGATCCACAATTTGCGGAACTCACGTTTTTTGACGCGGCGGTCACGGTATGCGTAGACCAAGCTGCGGCGGATAACGTGGATCGAGTTACGAAAACGGTTCTTGCGTGAACCGCGGAAACCCTTTGCTAGGGCAAATAGTTTTTTTCTGCGGCGTCTTGCTTTAAATCCGCGTTTGGCGCGTGCCATAATTCAATTCCTCTTATGAACAAAGTTCAGGATGGTTTTTCGAGAGAGAAGGAGCTTAGCCGTTAGGCAAACAAGCCATTACGTTCCAATGATCAGCTTTGCTAACATAGGTCGCATTTTTAAGCTTGTTCAAGCGAGCGCGCTTTTTCTTGGTCAGAATGTGGCGACGATTGGCTGAACCGCGTTTGATGAGGCCCGACGGAAGAATCGTGAAACGCTTAGCTGCAGCGCGCTTAGTTTTCATTTTCGGCATGTTAATAAACCTTCTTTATCACCCTGCAGTCACTGCAGTAATATTCTGTCGCCTCTATCCTCGCAGCAACGTAACGGGAGTTGCATTTCGAAAATAATAGAGGTCAGTGTGTAACACTTCAAAAGCGGCTTCGCAATCGAAATTTAGGCCTAGTTTGGGCTGCGGGAGCCCATTTCACCTAACTCCCGGAAGTACAAAGGCGACCTTGCCCTCGTCGAGTAATTTTGACGTAGATTTTCGCATCTGATTCCAGGCCTCTTTATCCACAACGAGCTTTCCTTCACGGAATTCTGCGTCAATCTTGAGGGGTTTCGCGCCCGCAAAGCCTTTCAGCTCGTAGGAGTTCTTATAAAACCAACGACCGATCAATTGCTTTTTGTAAGCGTCGGGGCTGACGTCCTGAGAGCTGTAGATCAGATCGCCCACGCTGTCGTGAATCTCGCTGACAAGCTGAGGCGAATTTAGCCCCTTCACTTCAATTACAACGCCACTTCCACCGGCATCATCAGCATTGGCTTCTTGAGCCATGCTGACGTAAGGCTTGCGACCTGGATCCAGAGCGAGGGCCAAACTGGATTCAAGTTCAACACGGACCTTCCCATTACTGAAATAAACAGTATTGAAGACGAAAGACTGCTTGCTCACAGCGTGAGCGATATTTTCAGCATTTTCAACTGAGACGCCCTTCTCGCCACGAATCTTTGGCACGTTGGCAAGGGCGTAAAGAAGTCCTTGGTCGGTTGCTTCCTTTTCCGCCAGGTCCAAATTCTTGCCTGGAGCTGATTCTCCGAAATAACGAAGACGCATTGTCGACCAATTCATTTCGAATCGATCGAACGACTCCACCACGGGCTGGGCTGAAAGCTCCGTTGCACCCAGAGACACAGCCACGAAATACAGAGCACTCCAGCGGTTCATAATTTGCTTCCTCTGATTTTGAGAAGACTCGAAATAAAACTCACTACGGTCGGGGTCCCGCAAACAATGTTGCCGTGTTCAATATTATACTTTGCTGCGGAAGACGCAAAGTTCTGTATCTTACCACCGGCTTCCGTCACAAGTAGATTTCCTGCCGCTAGATCCCAGGGACCTAAACCGGATTCCCAGTAGCCGTCATAAACACCCTCCGCTACCAACGCTAAGTCAAGCGCAGCGGCGCCGTCACGTCTTATGCTGGGACAGGTTTCAGCAACGGAATGAAAGAATTCAATTCCGCGCTTGAGGTTTTCACCCGAATGATAGGCAAAGCCTGTCGCTAAAAAGGCATCTTTGATCGGACGATCTGCCGTAACATGCAGGGGTGTTTGATCAACCCAAGCCCCATGGCCTCGCTCTGCCACATAGGTTTTCTTGCGAATGGGATCATGGACCGCACCCGCCTGAATATCAAGATGGCCATCAGCGTCGAAGCGCGCGCGTGCAATGGACACACAGAAGAAGGGGTAGCTGTTGGCAAAGTTCGTCGTCCCGTCTAAAGGATCGATGATCCAAATAAATTGACCAGGAATCCTTGCTGTTGAGCTCAACCCGGCTTCTTCAGATAGAATAAGATCTTGAGGGTATTCTCGACGGAGCGTCTCAATAATAAGCTTCTCACTCGCTAGATCGGCATCAGTGACGAGAGAATTATCTTGTTTATGGCGGATTTTGACATTAGTGCCAAATCGGCGGGAAAGCTCTTCACCTGCTTTTGAGCTTAATCCATGCAAAAACTCCATCTCTCTCGTATAGTCCACTGCAGTGCTCCCTAGTGAGGCGCGAGATAAACCTTACGCCCTGGTGCAGGTTTTTGTATGATCTTTATTGTGGCACGGTCATTGAAATTCTGCGAGCTTTTCATCTCTAAGCCCTTGACTATACGCCTAAACCCTTAGATTTCTCTTTCGATGCAAGTTTTGCTGCAATCAACCGAAGAGTATAGATAGAACGCGAAAGGTAAAAGTTATATATGTCATCTATTTCAATTAGTTATATTATCACGGCCTTCATCGGAGCGCTCCTTGGAGTCGGCCTCTTTTCGGTCGTGCGCTACCTTCTGCCACGTCGACTTAAAGCCACTCACCAACAACAACGCGACCTCATCGTTCAAAAAGCTCAACAGCGCAAAGAACAACTGGTCACGGAAGCGAAGAAACGCGCTGATGAAAAACTTCTCCTGATGAAGGAGGAACTGGAAGTCACCCTTGAAGAAGAACGTCTGAGCCTGGAGTCGATTGAAAACGACTTTGGTCTTCAGGAACAATTTGCTGAGCACGAGGAAGAGCGTATCGCCAAGGTCGAAGCTTCGCTTAATGTTCATCAGAAGAAGGTAGTCGACCTCCAGCAACAACTCGAAGCACACAATCAGGAAAAAGCTCAGATTCACATCGAGACGCAGGCTCGCCTCGCGCAAATCTCGGATTGTGACATTCAAACAACCAAACAAAACATCTCCGATGGGGTTCTCAACGATCGCCGATTGGATAGCCAGAAACGAATCAAAGAACTTGTCGATGATTTGGAAAGCCATTCTAAGAAAGGCGCAGAACGTGTTCTTAGCCGCATCCTTTCCCGCTATCAACCGACTTTTGTCTGGCCAAAAAGCGTCAACCACGTGGAAATTCAAAACCCACGATTGTTCGAAGCTCTCGAAAACCCTGAGAACACGTTGATTGCGGACTTAGCCCAACTCTCGGAAGGTGTTGAGCTCACGCTCTCCCCTGCGGAACACGAGGGCATGCCTTCTGTCATTCGCCTGGGCGGCGGTTACGGAATTTACAAGGAAGCGGTAAGGCTGACTCTTGAAGAAGTGCTGCCACGCGGACCTTCGCAGTGGGCGAAGATCGACAAGGTCTATCAAAAGCATTGCCGGACAATTGAAATTCAAGCAGCCAAACTCGGGAAACAGGCCGTTCAGGAACTTCGTCTGCCAAACATTCACGAAGAAATTCAAAAGATGGTCGGTGCCCTTAACTGGCGAACCAGCTACCGCCAAAACCAGTACCATCACTCGGTCGAAGTCTCTCGTCTGGCGGGATTGCTCGCCTCAGAGATGGGCGTAGATCCTCAGGTCGCCAAACGATGCGGGCTCTTGCATGACATCGGTAAAGGCATCGATTATCGCATTGAGGGCAGCCATGCTGTGATCAGCGGTGATTATGCGGATCGTTTTGGAGAGAAACGCCTCGTCTGCGATACGGTCATGTCCCATCACAACGATTTGGTTCTCGATACACCCCTTAGCTTTGTACTGAAGTCAGCTGATACGCTTTCAGGTGCCCGTCCCGGCGCTCGCATCAACCTTGAAGAAGGTTATCAAGAACGCCTGGCGGCCATGGAAGAGGCGATCAAAAGCTTCTCAGGCATCCAAAAGGTTGCGATCATGAACGGCGGACGCGAAGTTCACATCGGTGTGAATCACAAACGTGTCCGTGAAGAGGATCTTCAGGACTTTACCGCAGCCATCGCCCGGAAGATCGAGGAGGACGTCGCGTTTCCAGGTCAGATCAAGGTTCTCGTTACCCGCCGCTTCGAAGCCACTGCAGTCGCGTAAGTCTTTAAATTTTTAGAAATTATCAGGAGGCGGCCCAGAAATGGGATCCCGCCTTCTTTGTCGTTTTCTGCTATAATCACCAACGAACGCTTTTTGAAGAGGTTTGGGGAAATCATGCTGAGTCCAAAACGCCGCCATCTCGCTGAGATTCACGACAAGGTCACGATCTACCTGAGACTCCAGCGTTTTCAAGCCGCAGAAGAACTCGTACGATCTGCCCTGAATGAAATGGGTCCATATCCCAATCTACTCAATCTCTTAGGCGTAATCTTTCATCGCCAATCACTCTTTAGTCAGGCGATCGAATATTTCGAACAATCGATAGCCTCGAATCCACGCTTTCTGGAAGCGGCCCTCAACCTCTCGGCGACATACTCCGATCTTGGGTTTTACGACCAAGCGGAGAAGGTTTATCACGATGCGATCACGCTCTTTCAAGATGAAAAGGCGCTTCCCGATCTCATTCTGGGGCGCCTGGCGAATCTTCACAACGCAACTGCGATCGGTTACGAGCAGGCTGGCCTCCTGGAGGAAGCCACTCAGGAGTTTCAGAAAGCGCTCACAATCTATCCCCGCATGCCTGACGTTCGTTTGAAGCTGGCAAAGATCTACCTGCATCTCGAACTGTTTCAGAGCAGCAAGGATCAGCTTCAGCACATCCTGGCGGAAAACCCGAGCCATATCGAATCCCTGAATCTCACGGGCTCGGTCTGCTACCGTATGGGTGACAGCGATGAGGCAAGCCGTTTTTGGCAAAAGGCCCAAAGCCTCAATCCTCTCGACAAGACATCAAAGACTTACCTCCGCAGTATAGCCCGCCGCGAAACAGCCAAGGGCCTTCGTGACTAAATATTTTGTCAATTAAACCGAAGGTATATTTGAACGGTTATACCTGGAGTTTGAACTGACGTGACTCAATTCCCTTCCGGACTTAAGGCCCTTGTCGTCGACGACCATGACCTCATTCGAAAGAATGTGGCTAAGGCGTTGCGCAAGCATGACTTTGAGATTATTGAGTGCTCAAACGGCAAAGACGCGAAGGTGATCATCGATACAACCATCATCGATCTCATCATCTGCGATATTGAAGTGAATTTTATCTCAGGCTTTGAACTGCTGGATCATGTCCGAAACCTCGATACCCATTCCGATATTCCTTTTATTATCGTAACGGGGACCGCAGAAAAAGACGACATTATCAAAGCCGTGAACAAAGGCGCCGATGACTACATCGTCAAGCCCTTCCAGTCGGAAGAAATTGAAGCCAAAATCAGCAAGGTGCTCACCCAGTTCCATTCTCCCGGGCCAATTTTGGCTCGTATTCGTATGGCCGAAAAAGAAATTCTTCACGAGCAATGGGAGCACGCGCGATCTTTGGTCGAGGAGGCTTTAGCTACCAAAGACAGCCCCCGCGCGCGACACTTACTGGCCGTCATCCTCCTCAAGCAAAAGAACCTGGGCGAAGCCATTGGCAAGCTTCAGGAGAACATTCGCAGCTATCCGAGCTATCTCAAAAACTATGTGACGCTCGCCAATATTTTTATCGAGGAAAAGGATTATCCCAAAGCGATTCACGCTTTGACCCAGGAACTCGAAATCAATCCCAAGCAACCCTTTCGGCAAATCAAGTTGGCGAATATGCTGCTCAAGGAAAAAAGCGTTCACATTGCGATCGATCATTATCGCATCGCATTGCTTGAAAACCCAAAAAATCCAGAAGCGCTCTATGGTATGGGCACAGCCTACGCTCTCGGCGACAACATGGATAAATCGATTTACTATTTCAAGCGCTATCGAAGAAATCACCCCAAGGATGGGCGCTCACTCAAAGCTATCGTCCAATTTTGCGAACAATCAGGAAAACTTCGCCTCGCTGAAACAACGCTTCAGGATGAAAGAAAGGCTCATCCGGATCGGATGGACGTCTATCTCCTACTCGCTGATTTTTACACCCGGAACGAACGAAGCGACGAGATTCAAGTGATTTTGGAAGCCGCCATCAAACGCAAACCGGACTTTGTTTCGGCATACGTAACGCTCGCAAACTACTTTATCAAAGCCAAAGATCTCGACTCCGCAGCGGCAACCTTCCGCCGACTTTTCACGGCCAGTCGCGATCCCAATACAATCATCTATCTTGCGCAGTTCTATATTCAGACCGCAAAGTTCTCTCAGGCTATTCTCGTCCTGCATGAAAGCATGGGAAAAAAAGCTGATCCTGTGAAAATCCTCCCGCTTCTCTTCACGGCCACCTTTCGTACCAAGCAGTTGGCAAAAGCCCTTCACATCAAACAACGTATGATCGGTATGGGTCTAAATGACGCTAAGTTCTGGGGTGATGGCACTCTGGAGGCTCAGTTTGCTGCCCGTCGTGCTCTCAAAAGCCAAACAAAATCAGCATCTTAATCTTTTCCTTTTCAGCCTTCATTCCCTGCTCTATGCTCCCAGCATTCGAGGGGGGTATCGCTCATGATTGAACAGCAAGTGATGAATTATTTGCTTTGGCTAAAGGACCGAGGTCAAGGCTACTTCGTGGCCAGTGAGGTCACGACATCTGTCGCTACACCTCCCGAAGCAGACAACTCCATTCCGGTAGACGCTCTGCACTTGGCGTCTCCTCTTCCATTCGTTAAAGTCCTGTTTGTTTCTCAGCATGAACTCGCAGCTTCTGAGCATGAGATGGTTTCACGCATCGCTATGGCCCTCAATTTACAGACAGATGATTTTGCGATCGCGTTTGCGGGCGAGGCGCAAGCCATGGCCGATGCGCAAGGGCTTTGCTCTTTTGTATTCATGGGTGAGAACGCGGAGGGACTTGTTTCGATCAAGGAAGGTCAAACCGGGCTTTACATTCCCCATCCAGGGGCCATGTTAAAAGAACCGCAACTCAAAGTTTCCGCCTGGAATACCCTACAAAAACTAAAGGCCGCTCGTTAAGGAGCAGCCTTCAATTTCATTATGATACGAACGAATTCTTCTAATTACTTCTGATCTTCAAACTCTGCATCAACGACGTTTGGATCGTGCTGAGGACGGCTGCCTGCACTCGCTCCAGCATCGGCGCCTGCGCCAGCACCTTGGTCAGCAGAAGCTTGTTTGTAGAGAACCTCGGCAAGTTTATGCGACTTGGTTTCGAGGTTTTCTTTTGCCGATTGAAGTTCTTTCACATCGGTACTGTCAAGTTTCGCTTTCGCTGAAGACAGAGCTGTTTCCACTTCCGATTTAACGTCAGCTGGAACTTTATCGCCTGCGTCTTTCAACGATTTCTCAGTCGAGAAGATCAAACCATCGAGTTGGTTACGAGCTTCAACCGACTCACGACGGGCTTTATCCGCGTCTTTGTTGGCTTCCGCTTCTTTAACCATACGGTCGATGTCTTTCTCATCGATCTTGGTCGCAGCTTCTACGCGAAGTTTCTGCTCTTTACCTGTGCCGAGATCCTTCGCGGCTACAGAGAGAATACCGTTCGCATCGATATCGAAAGTCACTTCAACTTGCGGCACACCGCGTGGCGCCGAAGGAATATCGGTCAAAGTAAAGCGTGCAAGTTGACGGTTATCGGCCGCCATTTCACGTTCACCCTGAAGAACGTTGATTTCAACTGAAGTCTGGCTGTCGGCCGCAGTTGAGAACACTTGGCTCTTCTTCGTAGGGATGGTCGTGTTGCGTTCGATCAATTTTGTCATAACGCCGCCCAGAGTCTCGATGCCGAGAGTCAGAGGCGTTACGTCAAGCAACAAAACGTCTTTCACGTCACCGGCAAGAACACCACCTTGAACCGCTGCACCGATCGCCACGACTTCATCGGGGTTCACAGTACGGTTTGGTTCGCGTTTGAAGAACTCTTTAACCTTCTGCTGAACGAGAGGGATACGAGTTGATCCACCGACCAGAAGAACTTCCTGGATATCGTCTACAGAAAGGCCCGCATCCTTGATGACCTGACGGCAAGGCGCCAAAGTCTTCTCAACGATCGCACCGATCATTTGCTCAAATTTAGCGCGGGTCAAACTCACGTTCAAATGCTTAGGACCGCTTTGATCCGCTGTAAGGAACGGCAGATTGATATCGGTCTGCTGAGCCGCTGAAAGTTCGATTTTGGCTTTTTCTGCCGCTTCTTTCAAGCGTTGCATAGCCATTGGATCGCCCTTAACGTCAACGCCGGTTTCGGATTTGAAGTTGTCGACCAGCCATTGGATGAGAAGTTCGTCGACGTTGTCACCACCGAGGTGAGTATCACCACCGGTCGATAGAACTTCGACTACGTTTTCACCGACTTCGAGGATAGATACATCGAAAGTACCTCCACCAAAGTCATAGACAGCAATCTTTTCATGCTTTTTCTTATCGAGACCGTATGCGAGCGCGGCAGCAGTTGGCTCGTTGACGATACGTTTTACATCAAGACCGGCGATGCGGCCCGCATCTTTGGTCGCCTGGCGCTGACCATCGTTAAAGTAAGCAGGAACGGTGATAACCGCCTCTGTCACGGGATGGCCCAAATAATCTTCAGCGGCTTGCTTGAGCTTGCCCAAGACTTTCGCCGCGATTTCTTGTGGCGTGTAAGTTTTGCCGTCGATTTCAAAGGTGACCATGTCGCCTTTTCCGTGCGCAACTTTATAAGGCATTTTGTCAGCTTCATCTTTACGCTCATTAAAGGTTGTACCCATGAAGCGTTTTGCTGAGTACACGGTGTTGCGTGGATTGGTAACAGCCTGACGGCGCGCCGCATCACCGACCAAAATTTCACCCGATTTGGTGAAGGCTACAACGCTTGGGGTCGTTCTCTTACCTTCGGCGTTGGGAATGATAATGGGTTGGCCATTCTCCATAACCGCAACGACAGAGTTGGTTGTACCCAAATCGATTCCAATAATTTTTCCCATGTCTTACTCCATCATTTTCCAGCACCCAAAACGGGTATATTTTTGAAAAAACAGTAACTTATCTTCTTGGTAGGCCACAAAGACCGGACTCTCATTTCCTTCCTAAATCTAAGGCTGCCTTTGCACCTGTCAACACGTCAAACATGATAAGATTAAAGAAACATGGAGGACGCGGCCCGTGTACGAATTACAATGCCCATCATGTAATAAGCCATCCCATTATAATTTCTCAGATTATTTACTACTTTGCCCCTTTTGCTCAACCACCTTTCGCTTAAATCAGGAAGATGGGCACAAGGAAATATATGGTGACCATTACATCATTCCTAATACGATTGATGGCGCCACCGGCAAAGAGCTAGCCCTCGAGTGGCTGAGACGACTGCACCATAAGCCAGGGGCGGTGGAGCAGGAGTTCTTTGTCACGGATGTGAAGGGCTTTAGCATACCCCTGTGGATCGTGTCACTCGAAGGTCACACCTCTTGGAAAGGTCTGGTCAAAAAACAGAACCGCCAGGTTATTCGCAACTCAGCTTCCGATTATTTGATGGAAACAGGTCAGTTTAGACGCACCTATCGTTGGGCGATCAACGCCCGAAACAACATCTGTGAGACCTGGGGCCTGACTCGTTTGCACGAGCCCGTTGAACCTATTCATGTCGAATGGGATGGGTTTCCCTTTGACTCGACGTTCACGCGCGGCCGCTTGGGCGATGACGAAGCGCGGACCGCTTACGAAGCTCGAAACTACTTTGAATTCAAATTTTCCAATGGAACTCCGATCCTCGGCATTCAGGTGAATGAGGAAGAAGGTCTGAGACGAGCGAAAAATCAAATTGAGCTCTATCATTACAAGCTTTGCTGCTTGAACGCGGATTATCTCATCGACTACCGTACGGAGCTTGAGGTCGCAGGTATACAGTTGACTCACGTTCCGGTTTGGAAGGTGACCTACATGTATCGTCCAAGCGGATTTCTCAAACATATCTCGAAGCCAAAAGAAAAACATCTTTTGATCGACGGTTATGGCAAGGGCGTGTTGAGTGGGGAATTGGCCTTGGTTTATCACGATAAAGTGATGATCAATGCTTATGTAAGTGCTGCAGCGTCCATACTCTTCTTGCTCCTAGGCGCCATGTGGCATCCAGCGTTTCTCTTGATCGCTCTGTTCAGCATGGGTGTGGCCGCTTTGAGCCTCTATGCCAGTATCAAGAAAAAAGCCGAAAAAGAGGAAGAGGAATTGCGCAAACTCTCGGCCTCGCACAGCACAGATAAAGACAAGAAATCGACGACAACCACGACGCGCGCTCAAGCCCGAGCTTCTTAAGCTCGGCTGGCGCCCCGTATATCAATTATCGAGTGGTAATGGGGGCAATTCCGGCATTGATGCTGGAATTGCCTCTTCTGCTTTTGGCGTCGAACCGTCACCAATCTCATGCAGAATAGGGAAAGGCATCGGATCGGTGGACAAGACCAGATCGATCCTTTCCTTCAGCTCTTTTTCTGAGTATGGTTTCTTCAGAAAATGAGTGGAAAAGATCTCGCCTTCGTAGGCCGCGATAACGCGGGGCTCACTAGCCAAGACAGAAATAATCAGACAACGAGGAGGCTGTTCGAGCTGCCGCACATGTCTATAACATTCGATGCCGTCCATTTCGGGCATGATAATATCGAGAGTCATAAAATCAGGACGCAGCGTCCGCACGAGTTCGAGCGCTTCGACGCCATTTTCGCCTTCACCTACTACCGTCCAACCCAGCTTATTCAGATGATTTTTGATCATCGCCCGCATCGTCGGAGAATCATCTATTACGATGGCACGCATACCTTACTCCCAAACTGATATTCACATTCAGAATACGTTCGCCCTGGACATAACACAACAGAACTATCGCTTCGAGCTATGAGATTGCCCGAGATGAGAAAGAAAGAGCCAGGCGAAGATAAGAGCGGCCGAAAGCCTTCCCCACCAAGCCACAGACGCTCTAAAGCTCAGAGTCGAGCTGCCGAAGAGCGCCGTCTGCCAGAGGTCGAGTTTCCACAAAAATTCATGAAAATAGTTTAAGACCATAGTCATACCCAATTGCAAATGGAGTTCGGGCAGAAAGATCCCGGCCAAGCAGATTAAAAGCAAAATATCCCAGACGGGGGAAATAAAGAAATCGAAGAGGAGCGATGCGAGACTCAGGCGAGAGAACATGGCGAGACTCAAGAGTTGAATACTTAATGAAATGCGAACCTGGGTAACGAGACTTCGTGTCGATCCAAAAAACTTCAGGGAATACACAGCACCCCAACTCAAAAGAGTCGATAAGGAGAACCATTGCGTGGGAAAGAGCAAGGCTTGCGTTTGAAAGACCCAGGCTCCGGTCGAGGAGGGTTTTTGCAGGGTACGCGAGGGCCAAATCCATTTTTGCAGGAATGCGTGCAGCTGCTGAATAAAAGCGCGTTGACAGGGTGGCGATGCCCCACAGGCCAGCAGGTAAATGCTGAGTCCCACGAGGGTTATAAAATCCGCGAGGAAACTCAGGGGTCGAAAGCTTCGCCAATCGATCAGGCCAACGGAATAAAGTGCGATGACGGGAGCTTGGGAGAGTTTCTTCAGCCAATTCGAAAGCAGGGAGAACTGGCTACCACTAATCACCAGAACATGCAGAAAACCCAGGCTACGATAGAGGCCTTTCAAAGCATCATCCGGTCTTCCCCCCATAATCAGACTGAAGGCCAGATTGCCCCAAAGAGGATGCCACGCAAGACAATAGTTTTCGGTCCAGGCCCTTACCCACAGGGCAGCCTCTCCGAGCTTACTTGCCATGAGATAACGAAGCAAAAGACTAGGTTCACGCGCATTACAAACGAACCAGAAGCGAGCATCGCAATCGAAGCTATCCGCAAGAGAAAACAACTTTGAACCGCCCCAGGCCATGAACCAGGGATGAAGACTGTAGAATTGCCAAAGGGCTCCGAGCGAAGCGGGCAGGGGATGACGAATGACTGAAAATATCCAGAAAGCCAAAAGTCCCAAACGATAGGGCTCTGAGCCTGGGCAGGCGAGGAAGAGATAGATCAAAATTTGGGATTGTAGAAAATGTCTCATAGCGCTCCCTT
>JACMPP010000050.1 GCA_014377445.1 Oligoflexus sp. | reverse complement strand
CTTTCCCAAAGGGCTAATGCGACGTAAAAAATGTTCGAACAGTGCATAATAACGCCCCCCGCTCCGATGGAAGGGGTGCGCTTTATTATGTTCCGGCGGCCGTTAAACCGCCAAAGCACAAGCTCTCAAATTAAATCAAAGGGCAGGAGCGTTGACGCCTGAAGCCGCAGTCGGTGCAACAGCAGGAGCTGCAAGCATTTGACCCACAAAACCAACGCCAGCCGACAAACTGGTAAGGTTCGCGAGCGAACCCAGTTTTTCGATACGTTTGTTGAATTTGTCGACAGTTCCTTGTTGAACTTCAAGAGAGAGGTTCAGCGTCATCAGGTTTGACTTGTCAGCAACTGTCAAATCACTTGGGTTGCGTGCTGAGATTTCGGCAATAGAAGTCTTCACGTACTCAAGTTTTTCGTTCGCGTCTGGCAAGAAGTACGTTTCGTTGTAGAACACGTTGGTGTCGATGACTTGAAGAAAGAGATCGCCGTATTCAGGGTTGCTGCTCAAGACGTTCGAAAAGAGCGCCGGAGTCAATGGAACAGTGCCTGTGCCTGTGCCTGTAGGCAAACCAAGCGAAACGCCGAGGTTTGTAAGTTCAGTCACAACCTTAGCGCCTGCAGAAAGAAGAGCTTTCTGACAGAAGCCGTTGACAGTGGCATTCAGGCCGACGGCATTGAACTCTTCTTGAGTCGCCGCTTGAACAGCCAGGTAGCTTTTTGCACAGATTTTATCGATGTCTGGCACCCCCGAAGTGATCGGAGCTGCTTCTTCGGCAGAATTGTTCGTTGCAGCATTCGCTGGAACTGGCGCTTCCGCAGAATCTGCGTCGGTCTCGGAAGGAGTACCGGCAACAGGTGTTACCGCCGGTGTCGTCGATGGAGTGTTGGTCGTAGCGGGCGCCGGATCTGGAGTTGGCGCTGGAGTCGGAGCAGTTTCTTCAGCAACGACAGGATGAGCATGAGCTACGGCATCAATTTTTTGAGCCGCTTTCTTGAGATTATCAAGGCCAGGGCTGGAGACGCTGCTTTTTTCTGCTTTGCCGCAGGCCATGCTCAAACTCAGGAGCAAAACCGGTGCGTATAGGATCTTGGCTTTCATGGTTTCCCTCGGGTTAGCTCTTGGGAGAGCGTTAAAGAAGGGGCAGGTGGTGTACCCGCCCCTTCTCAGATTATTCAGCGGAGAAGATCAGTGTACGTAGCAACTCAAGCTTGTCGTTGAGGTGGGTCACGTAAGGCTCGTCTTGTTGCAAGGTCAAGAACTGCTCAGCGCGTGCTTCAAGTACCGACTTCTTGATCGAAGGGACAGTGGCTGCGTTGCCAGAATTTAATCCAGTTTGGATCTTGTCGATTGCGCCAAGGGCCGTGTTGTACTCAAGCGAGCTCAGGAGTGTACCTGCGTAGTCATAGCCAACAAGTCCGAGTGGCAATGTATCCTGGCTCTTGAAGAGACGCTGTAGAGTTGTCGAAGGATCTTCAGCTTCATCGGGTGCACCTGGGAGACCAAGCGAGCTTAGGATTGATTCAACAGTGGTCGAATTCAACAGCTTCTTGTCGTTCTTGATGTAGTTCATCAAAGCGCGAGCTTGAGCTGTGTATTGTTCTTCGAACTTCGCCATTTCAGCTTCTTTGTCGCCCCGTGTGCCTTCGCAGAATTTAACCACTGAGAAGCGGGCTGTTTCAGACTTCTGCTCAAGGAGAGTTGAGAAGTTAGCAACGTTCAGGCCGAATTCTTTGACGAGAGTGTTTAAAGAACAGATGCGAACCTGATACATGACGTCGCTCATGCTTTGGTAACGGTCACCGAGTTTTTGAGTCGCGATGAAGTAACCCGAAACAACGCTCGAAACTTTGTCTTCGAAAGTATCGATCTTCGCTTGCATGCCTGCGCCTGCTTTGACGATCGAAGCTTTTTGCGAGATAGCGCGAAGAGCATTATCTGTGTCGTTGAAAGCACGGATCAGTTGAACCGCTGCGGCACCGTTGGTGAAGTAAGCTGTGTTGTCAGAGCTTACCAAGTATTCAGCATAACGACTGTCGCCACCGAAACCGATGAAGTTGTCGAAAGGCAGAGACGAGATTTGTGTCGAAGCCGACTTGGCACCGGTTACAGCGCGAGGAGAACGAATCCCTTGACGGAATGTGATCCAGGCGAAGTTCAGGAAGTCTTTTTCTTCTTGGTAGAAAGGAAGCGAGCGAGTTGACAATGCTTGTGGCACGGCAACGGCTTTCTTCTCATTACGTTTCAGTTTCTTGTCTGCGTAGCCGGCAAGTGTCGCAACACTTACACCGTTCACGAGGCGACCCTGAAGGTTAGTAAGGTAACGTGTCCGGAACGATTCCCCATCCAAAAGACTTGGGTGGAAGTTGGCGTTCGAAGCGACAGCCATACCAGCGCCGATTGCCGTCGCCACATCTGGGTTCTGTGTGTAGGAGTTGAACACGGACGAGCCGAAGCCTGTACGAGCCGACAAGTAACCGAGTGCTACGATGCGGAGAGCCGAGAGACCGGTTCTGACATCGTTACGAAGCGAGAGGATTTCTGGGTTGGCCGAGAACGTAACGTTTTCGAATGGGTTACCAACCGAGACAACTTTCTCAACTGTGATGCTGGTGTTCGCAGAAGTCGAAAGTTTCTTACTGAAGTAGTTGGTCATGTCTTCACAGCGAGCTGAGTCAGCCCCTGTGAGGTAATAGTTCTTCGAGCGGACAGTCGCGAGAGGTTCCGCGTCGAGGTACTCATAGCCAGCACCGTTGTTACGGAGAGCCACGCAGTAGTTCGCGTCACTGAAGACAACTTCGATCATGAAATCTTTAGTGATTTCAGAAGCGATTTTGTACTGAGTGATTTCGTTGAACTGAGCGATCCGTTTTTCAACTTGATCTGCTGGCATTGTTGGGTTGGCACGAAGCTCAGCAACAAAGTCAGCGGCTTTCTTAAAGTTGTCTTCACCGAGAACAAGTTTCTCGGTGGCTTCTTCAGTGGTCGTATCGAAGTAGGGGTCATCTTGAAGCTGACCGGCTTGAGCCGAAATCGCTTTCGAGCTGTTGTAAAGCATGAAGCGATACTTGTCGTAAACGTTACGGATAGAGCCCATCGTCTGGTTAACAGCACGAAGTGCGAGGCCAACTGGAGACGCGATGTTTTCCATGTCGAAGCGGTTACCGGAGGTCACGAGGCTTGTAACCATGGTATCGATCGATGCGCGAACCTTGGAAACAGGGTCAGCACCTTGGTCCCAGCGCTCACAGAACGGTGTTTCAGTACCGATCTGAGCATCAGGGTAGCCATCGATGTTTTCGTCTGTACAATACGCGAACTTACGAGGTTCGACGCCTGCACCTTGAGAATCCGCTACGCGTTTCTCGAGAGGACGAAGGTCGGAGCTGTCTTTGGCAGCGATGTTTACCATCTTGTGTTCGCCAGTCGCTTTGTCGACGACTTCTACAGAGTTGTAGTAGCCGTAACGGATCGCAGCGATATCGTAAGGAGCCGGGCGGTTGCCGCGGTCAGCATCGGCATGACTATAGTCCATGACGGATGACAAACGAGACTCAGGCACACCGTTTGCGTCACGAGCAAAGTTTGCAGCATCTGCGGAACCTTCGAAGTTGTGACGAAGACCGAAGTTGTGACCAAATTCGTGGGCGAGGGTCGCGATAAGTGTAGGCTTCATGAGTTTCTGTGCGCAGTTCAACATGACTTGACGCTCAGAATCCAAACGGTAGATCGTTTCGCCAGAAGCGACGCGGCCTTCCAGTTCTTTTACATAGTCAGCAAACTCAGTGCCTGTGCTACCGCAAACATTCTCGATTTCTTTAAAAGTCAAAGAAGTGGCTGCAAGAACTTCACAAGTCTGGCCCGCTTTGGTGTCCGATTCACGCGCTTGGCGCAAGGCCTTACCGAACTCAGCTTCTGTGGACATGCCGTTTTCAAGACGCTTGCGAGCCGTCATGTAAGACTTCAGCATGGACGCTTGGCCATTTTTGGTAACGAGGGCTTCTTGGTTCCTGCCGCGAGTCGAAGTTGTCAGAGCTTTGATGTGCGAAGTAAAATCAGCGACGCTGAATTTCTCGAGATCGAGGTTAGGAACTCCATCATTATAAGCTTGGCCTGGGAAGGAAGCGAACATGTTGACCGAACCGTTTGCTTCCGCAATCGCGCCAGCAGTACCGAAGTCAAAGCCTGGGTTCGATTGAACCGCTAAGACTTGGTTTGGAACTGTGATGCCGTCAACGTCCAGACCTGTATAAGCGCCCAAACGGTAGCGGATGTAGTTCACGAGGTTACGGATGATCGATTCACGGTAGTTACGAAGGTAGATGTGGTTGGTCGATGAGTAGATCTCACCGTTACGGTTATCCGAAACGCTTGGACCGTAGCCTAGGAGCCCCGATTCAATTTCGTAACCGTAGAAAGAAACTTTGTGGTAACGAGCGTCACCGTTCTTAACGGGCTTGGATGTATCGAGCACAACACTGATTGGGTTCTTCTCAGAAGTCGTGCCTTTGGCCGCTTCATGGAATGCCCAGTTCCAACCGTTGATCGCTTCTTGAATAGCTTCAATGAAGATGGGATCCGTCGGCGTGTTTTCGGTGATGTGGAACGTAACGACGTTGCCAGGTGGCAACATGCGGTTTTGGATAACAGACTTCGACTGCGTTGCTTCGCTGTTGTTTAGCTGGCCCGAATAAAGCTCTTTAAAGCTGTAGAAGAAACCAAACTTGCGCATGTCTTCACGAGGATAGACTTTGCCGGCTACGAATTCGTTCTTTTTCGCGAACGAGTAATGAAGGGAGTTTTTAGTCAAGGAGTCGTAGATTACGAAGGAAAGATAATCTTCGCCAACTTCAAGACGCTTGATCTTGATGTTGTTGGTGCTGGCTGCATCGATGCTGACAACGCGGTCAAGTTGGAGAAGAGCGTATTCACGATCTTTCCAGAATTTCGCGCCTTTTTCGATGGAGTCGAAAGCTTCTTCTTGAAGGTATGCGCTGTTGCCGGACTTGACCAGACGGTAGTCCATCCACTGAACCGGGATCTCAAGGATCACGTTCAATTTCTCAGCGTCTTGGCCTTCTGCTTCTTCAGCATAGTTGAGGTCGACTGCCAAAACCGAATTGTTAGTTTTGGAGAAACGAACTTTACCTGAACCGATTTGGTTACCGAGTTCAAGGCCGTCTGCGCCAAGAGCGATAGGCTTGTCGACAACAGTGATTTCGTAGAACCACTCATTCTTCTCATCGAAGAACTTCGATGGAAGCATGTCGAGTTTCAATTTCGAATCGAAGTAAGCTGGCGTGTTGATGTTCACCAAGAAGTGAGTCGCTTCGCTTAGGAATTTCTTCGAGATTGTACGGATTTGGTTGGTGGACTTGCCGCGATCGTCGACGATCTTCTCAACAGTGACTTTGTCGAGAGGCAAACCGAATAGTGGCACGCGGTAGAGACCGTTGCCGACGTCTTCTGCATAAGTGAAGACGTTCGAAGGAATGTCTTCCTTTTTCGCCAATTCGAAGAACAACAGTTTTTCTTCAGTGAAGTCGACCTGAACTTTGTATTCAGAATCTTCTTTACCGTAGAAATCAAAGTTGTTCATAGATGACGAGGTGAAGTCGCCAACGTCTGTATCAAGTGTGAATTCTACCGATGGAAAGCTGCGGATTACGCTGCTTCCAGGTGTCAGGACCAACTCATCTGCGCGAGTCGTAACTCCCGGTGTACGTTTTTTACCTGTCTTAAGGGTGTACGTCGCTCCCTTAAAATCGTTGATCGCGTAAACATACTCACCGTCCCCTTGGACGAAGCGCGACTTTCTCTTCTTTTCGCAAGCGGTGGCGAAAGCCATCGTGACGAGTAGAAGGGTCAGCAGCCGTGTTGCCAGCCTGCGTTGCATAACATCTCCCTTAAACATTGGTAAGCCAAATACCATAAAATCACTTATCCATTCATAACCAAGTGCAAGTTGCACCGGATATTAGGTCTAGAACTTGTAACTACCACCGACATAAACCTGGCTACGACGCTTGTCGTAAAGGCGAATGTTATTTCGCGCGCCAAGGTAGTCGTAGGTGTTACCGTCGTTGATGTGTCCGACTTGAGCCAGCCACTGATCGTCGATACGATATTGGATGGTTTCAACTGCGAGGAAACTGTCGTTTTCCTGGCTGCCGTCGAAATCCCAAGAAGTCACGTTGGTAAAGTTTGCTGAAGCGGTTAGCTGTTTCCAAGTGTACGAAAGGCCGTAAGACTGGCTGATAGCCCACTTCGTCAGGATCTGTCCGCCGTTGGCAAACTGATACTCGTACATGTAGCGCTCGTAAGCATAACCAGCGTTGACTGCAAGACCGGTGAGGGCACCGGCAAAGCGATAGCTAAGGCTGACCGAAGTGCCGAGCGTACCTTTGGAGTTGGAATACTTATAAAGGTCTCTCTGAACGGGAGCGCCGTAAGAGACGTCCAAACCAAGGCCGAAACCTTCAGCGAGTTCGAAGGAGCGTGAGGCCGACAGGGAAAGATCTGTCATCGTCGCGCGATACTCACGATTCAAATCTTTATTAGCACGAGCTGACAGCCCGACGGTAACAAGGTCTTTGAATTCGTATTCGAGATTGATCCCGGAAGCCAAGAAAATCCGATAATCGTAATCGGAGCGGCTCGTCGTCGAGCTACGGAGATTTAAACTCGCAACACCGTGAAACGGCGAAGCTTCTTTCGCAGGAGCTGCAGGCTCTTCAGCGAACAGCGGAGTGCTAATAGCGAAAAAAGCCAACGCCCAAACCCTTGAGCTAGCTTTAGAGGAATTAGCGCTTAAAGAGTCGAAAAATCGAAGAATCATCTTGTATCTTCACCTTTCCCGAAGGAAGCCTAGGTGGCTGAGGCCGCCTAGAATAATTGAGCAACTGTCTGTCTTTAATCTAAATCTCATTTTGAGATTAGCCCAAATGACACTGTAATATAGCTAAATGAATACTTAGTAAAGTTCTAAATTGGACAGTTGGCCATTTTCTTCACTCAGGGTGGTAATGAAACCTGGTCATGATAGTAGAATACCAGTATTTCTATATAGTTAGAGTAGACGGCCAGCCGGCCAAAACTACCGTGAATCGAGTCATAAACAGCGCAAAAAAAAGGTAGATCACGCCTGATCTACCCCTAAAAATGAATTGCAATTTCGGCTCAGAGCGAGGATGAAGCCCCTGTTACTCCCTTCTTTCGGAACACCACGAGCCGATAACCCCCAGGCCCTTGATCCAGAATTTCCTGTTCCTCATAAGCACTCCCTGGCAATGACCCTTTAATTTCGTCGAAGAGCTGAGATTCCTGGAGCCGGCCCACGTCAAAGCCCAGGCGGGAATAGTCGACGAGCAGGAAGCGATCAATTTTCTGCGCCTGCACGATCACCCGCCCTGAGGTCTCGCCCGCAAAGCCTTCTCGCGCCATCGTTGTGGGGATTTGCTCGCGCCTGATTCCCGGAAAGTCCCGATAACACTGTAGCGCTATGCTCGAAGGAGCTACATAGTTGCTGAAGCCGATCACTGTGTTGAGCTCAGATTTTATCGACTCTTTACAAATGGCTGAGAAGAGTTCGTTGGCTTTTTCGGACTGGGTATAAGAAATAAACGCTTTCTGCAAATGATCGCGTGACGCAGGAAAAGCCAAGAGAAGGATCAGCGCAAGGATTGGTGTACTCCCAAGGAGGAGTGAATCCAGGCGAGCACCTGTTCTCTGAGTAAACGCCTCCCACAGGTGAACGAGCGCGAGACCCGTGACGAGATAGAGCATGGGCATCGATGTGAGGAGATAACGGATCTGATAATTGGGATGCAGCATCGTGAGCAGAAGATTAAAGCTGCTCAAACCCACAAGAAAGCGCGAAACCAGCGGCAATTTCTTCCAAAAAGCCAGCATTCCCACCAGGCTCAAAAGCGCAAGAACACCGAGCAGGGGATGGGGGGCATACTCCTGAATGATAGCGCCTGGGTAGAACGTGAGCGTTTCGAGGGAAAAGAGCGAGCCCTGACGGGTCTTCTCACTCAACATGAAGATGAAGAACACCGAGAAAAACACGGGATAACTCATCCACACGATAGCTGGAAGAATGTCGAAGCGCAAAAGAGAGCGCATAGGTTCCGGCGCTTTCCAGATGTTTTTGAAATAGCCCAGAAATTCCTGTCGATTGACGAGCAGATTGCGCACGATGATGATCGCGAGGAGAAGATAGGTGGGATTGCCGAGCGCGCGCTTGATGAGAACGCGTTGACCACCGATCTCAACGTTGACTCCCACCTTGTTTATATAGAAGAGGAAGAGGATATAAAGAAAGACAAAGCCGGTGAAGCCGCTGCGCCAGCGCACATCCCGGACGAAGCGGACGAAGCCCCCCAAGGCCAGGGCGCGAAAGTCCTTGCGATAGAGCAATTCACAGACGACGATCGGCAGCATGACGATTACGGAATAATTAAATTTACAGAAGAAGAGCACAATTCCTGAGAGACAGGTGGCCTGCCAGTCCTTAGGCTTTTGTTCCTGCAGAAAGCGCATGTAGAAGAACAAGGTCAGCATACTGAAAAAGATGCCTGGAACCTCGAGCATTTCCTGCAGACAATATTCTTGAAAAATCGGGCTGACCGTCAGCAGCACAGCGGCTACGGTGCCAACCACCAAACCCAATTTCCTGTGCGCCGTAAACCCAACCATGAATACCATAAGAACAGCAGGAATGGACATCCACGCTGTCCAGCTACGTGTGATCACGTAACTCTCCCCTAAAGCCAACTGAAAAGGCGCCTGGAAAAGAGGGATCGCTGGTGGCCACATTCCGCTGTTATGCATCTGCACCAGAAATTCTGCAGGACTAAAATGTCGAAACGCCAGCGCGAAATGAATTCCGTCGAGTGCATGGGCGGCTGGATCCCAGAGTGGCGGTCGACTCGCCCAGCCTTCAAGACCGAGAAGCATGAGTGCCGTACGCGACAAAAAATATATCAACATGACAGCTACGACGCCCGCAATGGGCTTTGAGAGGCGGAGCATGTACTGTCCTTCTTTGTAAAATGACATGGAAATTTTCTCATGATATGAAAGCAAATTCACACTGTCAATCCAAGGGCCCAAGTGGAATGAAGAATATGAGTCAAGCTCCTACTTACTCCGTCGTAATTCCTGTTTTCAATGAGGAAGCGGGTCTCGAAGAACTCTATAAGCAACTCACGCCGGTACTCGACGTGCTGGATGGCCCATCGGAAGTGATATTGGTGGATGACGGAAGCCGCGATCAAAGTTTCTCTATTTTAAAATCCTTCGCAGAGCGGGATTCACGCTTTTTTGCGGTAAAGCTCTCACGCAATTTCGGCCACCAAATGGCTTTAACCGCAGGCTGCGATTACGCGCGCGGCGAGGCGACGATTACCATGGATTCGGATCTTCAGGACCCCCCACGGGTGATTTTGGAAATGGCTCAGAAATGGCGGGAAGGTTACGAACTGATTTTTGCCGTGCGCAGGAGTCGGACGGTCGACACCCAATTCAAAAAATATTCAGCACTCTTTTTCTACTACATTTTAAAGCGTCTCGCGGCCATCAGCGCTCCGGTAAACTCCGCCGACTTTCGACTGGTCGATCGGAAGGTCCTCAAGGCCTTTCAAGAACTCCGCGAAAAAAATCGATACATACGCGGAATGTTTTCCTGGCTTGGATTCAAGCAGACCGAGGTCTATTTCGATCGTGAGGCGCGCTTCTCCGGCGAGACCAAGTACCCCATCTGGAAGATGACGAAGCTTGCCTTCGATGCTTTGGTAAGCTTCTCCAACGCCCCTCTACGCATCTGCATGGGCTTCGGCCTGATTATGGCAGGCGTTTCCTTCTTGATAGGTATTGCCACGATCATAGGCAAACTCTGGCATCTAGGTGCTTTCGTCTGGGGTTGGGCTTCGCTCTTTGTGCTCATTAGTTTTATCGGCGGGCTTCATCTGTTTATGCTTGGCGTTTTAGGCGAATATCTGGCGCGCGTTTACGATGAAGTCCGTAACCGGCCGCTCTATCTCGTGAGTGAACTCAGCGGATCCCGCTTTCAGTCCCACACTGTCGATCGTGGAGAATTCCGTCCTTAAACGAACGGGCTTGTTCTCAGCGCTTTGCGTAGAAAGTCGTTGACGACTTCAAGCAGGGACGAAGGTTTTTCATTCGGCACGATAGCCAAAGCGCTTCTATTCGGGAAACCGATGACGTTGGACAAGAGACCGTGACGCCGGAAGATGCGCAGAAGCGAACTGGAACAGCGGATATTCTTATCGTAATAGATCACGATACTGCCTGTCAGCTCGCTGCTCAACACGCTCCGCACACCTTTAAGGTCGCGCAGTTCGTGCAGTAATTCATTGGGAATCGCGGATTTCAAGGTGCTGAGACGCACACGAATTCTACCGGGTGATTGGTAAATGCGACAACTCACTCTTTGGCCCTCTGGTTATCTCCCAATTATAAACCAGACGTTCTCTGGAAACGAGATTTTTCGATGAAGATTTCGTAAACCGAAAAACATATCCACGACAGGGTTTTCCATTCGCGAAAAAAAGGTTCTAAGACCAGAACACGAGAGAAAGGATCCCCAGAACATTCTCGTGATTCACAGGAATATGATGAAAACATTCACGAATGGCATAAAGGGGACTCGTTCCAATATCTCCGAACACCACGCCCAAAGCAGCAAGGCTCAGTGTCAAACTGCTTCGATCTTTCGGACTGGATTCGTCTTGTACATGTGAATTTAAAGCATACTCCCAGCAAGATTCCGACAAGGCATCCCATTTTACCCATGTTTCCTAACCTAGGTTTAGCCCGCAAGTCGCACATAAAGCTGCGGCGTCGAGAATGCAGGCCTTATAACAGTTTATTATTTATGATGAATTTATCACAATTAATGAAATGTATGGGTTATAATCGGCGTCAAATAATAAGACAAAAGGGCAGGATTCCGGAGAAGGCAAGACTTCGGATCGGGACAACACTATTCGCATTTCTGTACGAACTGGATGATCGGGAATAGCTAAGTCTAAAGGACTTGTGTGAAGGAAATTCCAATGTTGAAAATGAGGCTAAGGACCTTCCTTACTTTTTTTTCATTATTGAACTGCCGACGAAACGTAGGAAAAGCCCGTATTCTGATCGTATCGAGGAGGATTGAATGAGTAGAACGAAGAACTATACACTTCTAGTCATTGATGATGAGTTGCAAGTTCGTCGCTTTACACAAGTAACTTTGAGCCCTCATGGTTACGACGTGCATTCGGCGGAAAGTGGGCGACAAGGTATCGAAATGGGAAGGAGGCTAAACCCAGACGCGATTATTTTAGATCTGGGATTACCCGACATGGACGGCT
The DNA here is from genome assembly GCA_014377445.1 of Oligoflexus sp. Classification (GTDB taxonomy): domain Bacteria; phylum Bdellovibrionota_B; class Oligoflexia; order Oligoflexales; family Oligoflexaceae; genus Oligoflexus. The sequence continues at coordinate 118,974 of JACMPP010000050.1, read as the reverse complement.
TGGAAGTTCTAAGTACGCTCAAATCCTGGTACCAAGGTCCGATCATCGTGCTGTCGGTTCGTGATGACGAAGACTCTATCGTCTGCGCATTGGATTCAGGCGCGCATGATTACATTCGCAAGCCCTTCCACCTTGGCGAGCTCCTGGCTCGTCTAAGGCTGGCCCTGCGCAACAATCAAGCCAATCAAACGAGTCCGATCTATACCTCGGGCGATTTGAGCGTGGATCTGTCATCACGTCGCGTGACATTGGGTGAGCGGGAAATCAAGCTGACCGTGACAGAATTTGAGCTTTTGAAAGTTCTGATTCGCCATCGCGGAAAAGTGCTGACTCACAATCAGATCCTGACCGAAGTATGGGGACCGAAATCGGTCGAACACATCCAGTACCTTCGCGTGTATGTGGGTCACCTCAGACAAAAACTCGAAGTTGATATCAATAAGCCTCGCCTGATCCTCACGGAACCAGGAGTTGGTTATCGTTTGCAGAATCTCGATCTGCTTAAAGAAGTGGTGCCACTCGATAACCCAAGCACCGAAACGCTTATGGCCGCCAATGACGGGAAGATGGAATAGACTGATTCCGGGCCCTATGTTTGAAAGCTCAATTGAAGCCGTAGACATAGGCCTTGTAAGGCGGCTCCTTCGCCACGACTATCCAATATATGTGATCGGAGAGAGACGGGATTGTTAAAGAGAAGACCCAATTCATTTTGAGATCCTCGCCTCTCTCCGGCGCAAACCCCCTCCCCCCTTTTTTCCCCTCTTCAAGCAATACAAGCTCGGTCCCTACCCGATTAAAATAATCGATTAGGCTGTCGCCTGCGATTTTTAGCTGCAAATCCCTGTCCTGCGGCCAATTCGATTTATATCGACCTGCGGCCATTTCCTTGGCATTATTGATCGGACTTTCCAGTTCTTCGCTAGGCTCAAGAAGCGCTTCCAAAGCCTTTGCCAAAGGCTTGTCGATGACAGCAGCCGAAACGCTTCCACGGTCGAAAATCTTTTCGTAATGCAGACCCATCGCCCTATCCCTTCCAACGACTTTGCCCTGTCGCTGTGATCTGTGTGTTGCCTTCGCCTGAACTTCATCACTTGCTTTCGCTTCCACGATCGGTGCAAAAGCCATGACCAGCAGGGTAATCAGCCAGCTTTGTCTCCAAAGTCCTTCTAACATAACGAGTCCTCCTCATGCCCTTCTTTAACCTCCAAAAAAGGGAAAGAGCGAGAGACATAATCCAATTCGAGTGGAGGAGAACGAAGAACCCTATGATACGAAAGGGATAGGGCCGCAAGATCAAAAAAAGACCGTTCTCCGGAAAGGAGAACGGTCGGGCGTTCTTTAGACATGAACTTTAAGATCAGAGCGGGAACATGCCCGCAATAATGGCATTCAATCCTGCCTTGAGGTAAGGCACGACATCCTCGGGAATACTCCTATCATTCGGTCTCAATTTGGAATCGTAGATCACGAGCCATTGGGTCGAATCCTGACACCACGAGAGTTTCGCACAGTCGTATATGTGGATGTTACCGACGTGATAGTCGAGACCTTCAGCGCCTTTGAGGGCGGCTTTACCGGTTGGGACAGACACATTCGGACTGGTGTCGACAAAGAACTCTGTGCTGACTTCGGCACCCTCGAAAGGAGTCTCCAGGACACGATGCATCGTTACATCGCGGATGGGAATGAACCCCGAAGCCTTGGGCGAGTTGGTTTCAAAATCCACGTAATGGCGTTTGAAGCGACCGTACTGCGTTTCGACTTCCGTCATGGGAATCGAGTCGTTGAAGATAATATTATCTTCGGCACCGCGGACGTATTCCGGCCAGCGGGTGAAGTCAAAGAACTGAGCTTCCACCGAAGGCGAAGGACCGCGCAGGGCATAAGCCGTCTTCGGCACCAGGGTCGAAAGCTTGATGTGCGTGTAGTCATAAATCGGACGACCTCGTTCATCTTTCTTAATGACGCCATTCTCCTTCTCATACTCCACCGATGCAACCGCACAGGACACATCGAAGAAGATCTGCGTTTTGCATTCTTCGTCCAGCTCGGGCGCTTTGCTTTTGCCGTTGAGCATCCAGGGAATCAGCGAAAAGTTCATAGACAGCTCGACCCGACCGGCATCTGTTCCGTTGCCGGTTCCAGTCCCGGGGTCGACCGGAGTCGGCTCATCCGGAACATCAACAACGTCAGGCAAAGGAGGGAGAGGGCTGGTCAGGTCCGGCATCAGATCACAATGCCCGGCAAAATTATAGTTCTTGAGAGGCGCCTTGAGCAAAAGGAAAGGCGAAACCCCTTTGGGCAGCGGCATGATTTCAATCTTGGCCGCATCCAATTCCACACCGCAGGACCGAAGACCGGTCAACGGGACTTCACGAAGGCCATCATTGAGCAAAGGAATGAAAAGACGATCCACCATGTCGTTGATCGTTGAACGAAGCTTACCCGAATCGATCGCAAAGGAGTTCGCTTCAGGACCTTCGATCACCTCAACCATATAGTCAAGACCGGTCGTATCCTTGGAAATCTCGACGCTCAAAGCCCCGAGCCCACTGAATTCCGGGTGACGCATAGGGTTTTGGTAAGGCACAAACTTGAGCTGACTGTCGGCCGTCGTCGCCACACGAATTTTGGCAATCGCATAACGTTGGTCATTGTGAATACCTTCGATGCTCATCAAAACGTCACTCAAACCGAGAGCAAAGCGCAAATCGTCTCTGCCATCGCTGCGGGGCAATTTCTTGACCTTGAGGAAAGGCGGCAGTCGCGCATCGAGGACGATCGAAATCTTGTCCGTCTTTTCCATGGTGACAGGCTTGCCGTTGATGTCACGCCCCTGCATCCGCGTGATATCGCTGCCCATCAGTTTGGGCAGGAATTCCGCCAGCAAAATCTCTTTGCCGTTGGCCTGATTCGTCGGATCAAAGACCGCGAACTGTTCGATTTTTGACACGAAGGCATTGTCGATGCGAAGGCTCAGCATGCCTTGCTTCCAAACATCATAGAGAGTCTGGTTTACGACATCGATACTGACGGCCAGGAGGCTGCCGTTGCCGAAGTGGTCACCCGCCGTGAGGGGCGAAGGCGCGCGCTGAGAATTGGCGGTTTGGATATATCCATTGCCACCTTCCATCGCCTGAGGACGACGCTCAGGGTTTTCGACCATCGTCTTAAGACTCACCTGCATCGCGGCGGTGAGGTAGCTGTTGTCGTCATGAACGGCGAGACCCAGGCTTTTGCCGAGTTCGCCCGAAACGTTGATCTTGCTCTTGTCGATAGGTGACGGCAGATGCGAGGGAAGAAAGATTTTCAAACCGGTCTTTAGCTGCTCAACCAGTGTATTCAAGGCGTTGGGAGCCACAACTTGCAGAATGTCGCGGGCGATACCATTGACGATCTGAGGCTTGAAGTTGTCGACCTGGCTGTTGACAGCCTGATTCACGACCGTATTGACAAGCTTGGCCCAAAGACCTTTGCTTTCATCGATCGGCTTAACCGCGGAAACCGTTGTGGCCTCAACCCAAGGCTTGGTATTGAAATAGGTGGGTGAATTCTCGTCACCTTGAATGGCCTTGGTTAGATCAAAGTTCTCGCTCCCACGAATCTTCAGGCGCAAGCGAGCATTTTCAACTGTCATATCCGTTTTGGCGAGCGTATCGCGCATCGGTCCTTCGAGATTGAAATCGGTGTCGTAGAAAAAGTAGCCCGTCGAGCCAGGCACGGGGATCGCACCGATGTACTTTGCTTCGTTGATCTTCAACACGATGCGAAGGCGACCCTTGTATTTCTTAACACCGAGACTCATCGCCATGTTTTCTCGCTCAGGACGAAACGAAGCCTCGACGTTGCCTTCTTCCTGAACGACCTGCATATCGGTCACATAAATATCGGTGACAGCTTGGTAATGAACCTTCCCCAAAACGCCGCCGAGAACACCGGTATCGCCTTCAACCTTGAGGCCACAATAGGGACCGAGGTTAAGGAGATATTCAAAATCAGTCTTGGCTTTGGGATCGCAAGCACCGACAGCCCCGTCCGCATATTTCTGACGTTTAAAACGAATGATATCGTTGAAGGTCAGCTTCGGATGAACGGCACCCCCGTCGTCCCGATAATCCATCGTGAAACGTCCGGCTGCATAATCGCCGACCAGTTTGGAAAGAGCCTTCAGACCGTCTTCTCTATCGATCGCCGCGTAAAGACCACCTTCGATCGGAGCGTCGGGCTTGAGGTTGATTTCACCCCAGGCTAAGGAATAGTGACGATAGACTTCTTCGCCCTTCTTCCCTTCAATCTTGTACTCGTAACTATTGAGACCAGGCTGAGGAGCCAGGCTGTCCTTCAATTCGTAGGTAAGATTCGCATCCTTGCAATCACCGTCACAAAGAACTTTATCAGGCTTCACTCCAAGGTGACGAACGCTGATGCGCTTGGCAGAAGCAGCGCTCTCGATCTGACTTTCGACCTTGAGACTGCCGTTGCTGCGCGAATCGAGGCTGAGACCACGGTCGCTGGGCAGTGCTTTGCCATTGAGCTTGTGACTCATATAAAAGGCGGCTTGAGTCTCGAGGTTGAATTGAAAAGGCGTGAAGATACGACCCTGATTCGAGCGGGGACGATTGGCATCTTTGGCGCTCGACTCGATTACAACACGATATTTGCTGCTGGGTTTCAGTTCCGCGTAAGGATCGAACATCAAGGTCCGAAGATCCTTCCAGATCAGACGGCCTTCGATTTTTTTGCCGGATTCGTCTTGCAGCGAAAAGTTTTTCTCCAGGAGTTTGCGTAGCATTTCTTCCGGAACCCGACCCACACTGCGGGTCAGCGAGAAAAGTAGCGTCACAGAATCAAAGCGCGAGATCGTGGGATCGAGATTCAAACAGGCTTCAAGATTACCCTTGCCGAAGTTCGTGTCATTGCAGCGACGGCTCGTGGGCGTCAGGACACTGTTAATATCAACTGTTTCGCTCAACGGCTTGACCGTCTCCGGCCCCACAGGACTTTTAACAACGCCCATATCGCCTCCACCGGCTGCCGGAATCTCGGCTGGCGTGGGAGCAGGCGTGACCGGATCGAGGAGGTTCTTATCAGGCGTCTGGTTCTGCGCTTGATTGGCCCTTGGATCTTCAACTGTCGGCAATTTGGAGGATTTGCCACCCCCACAGGCGAACAGGAGCAAGGCTAAGCTGATCGTGATTACTTGTTTCATCGTTTGATCTCCTGTTGCTGGTCTTGCCATTCCTTCAGAACACTTTTCTCGTCGAGCCAGGATTCCAAGACCTTCTGTGTATCCCGCCAGCGGGCTTCATCACCCGTGACCTTGGCCAGGGTTTCCAGCCCCTGTTTCTCGAACTGGGCCTTGTCGTTATGAAGGACGACGTTCTTAGCCATATAGTCGATCAGTTTGAAAGAGTGTGGCCCAAGGACGTTCCATTCTTCGCGAAGGTTCTTCCATTCCTCATGATTGGTGAGGCTCAGGCCTTCGATTGAAGCATTGAGCTGCTCGCGCCAGACTTTGTCGCGCAAAGCCGCAGCGAGGAAAGACGGAGCCCTAAAACCCATGCGATTATCCTGAAGCCAGGCAGCGGCTTCTTTGCCGTCGTGTTTCAGCGGACCCTGAATCATGCCCAGGAAGGCATCGGCCATCAAATTCTTGTCGCCACCAGCCAGTTCGTATCGATCCTTGAGAGCGAGTAGACGCGGCAGGGATTCGAGCACAGCGCGGGAGAGGGCTGGACTTTCAAAGTAGAAGGGATCGTGGGCCTTGTTCGAAAGGTCCGGTAGAGAGACGCGAAGCAAACGGTATTGACGAGTCGCAGACTCCATCGCCGGCTGCCAGTCTCTGAGAACCAGGAGTTTACTGAGTTCGGGCGCCGTAGTTGCCTCAGTGCTTTTCAGATAAGCACGCAGCCAATTGAGCAGTGGCTTCATGTCGCTCGCCATGATTTCAACCGAGGGAAACTGCTCGACGATCAAGGTCCAGACATCAAACCAGTCCAAAGCATCGCGATCGTACATCTCTGCCAGACCTTGGAGGAGGTAGAGGTTCTGGCTTTGCAGGAGCAAACGCAGAGGCGCATAGGTTGCCCAGGAAAACTCAGGCAGAATGCCGGCTTTTACCGCTTGAGGTAGAGTGTAGCCGATCAAGACGCCAGCGTAAGGATCGTAGGGTTTACCGAGGAGACCAACGACAGTCTCACGGGCATAGGGACGTTTCGCGATCTCGGTGAGGAGTCCGATCCCAAACATCAGAGTCGTTTGATTCTTGGCCTTCGCGTCTTCGTAGGAAACAGTGATCAGGTTTAAGAAATCCTCGATCGGCTTTTCGCTCCCTGCAACGGGACTGCCCCCGAGGCGCTTAAGACTGTCTGAAATTCCTCTAAGGCCGATGCCCTGACTCAAGTAGAGAAGCCAAACCGAGCTGGCTCCCGGGAGATTCGAAAAAAAGGCCTGATAGTTGCCACTTCTCTGCAGGACCTTCGACGAGGTCAAGCCGTCGAGAACCGGTGTGTGGCTCAGAAAAGCCTTCACGATTTGTTTGGGATTGTTGCTATGCTGCGCTTTTGCCCAGCGAAGGTCGGCAGGAATTCCTTTGAGCGAAGCGCGCAATTTGGGGTTCTTGCCCATTCGTATGGCGTTGCTCAAAGTCGACTGCAGCCAGGGCTTTGACCAACGCAGAGTCGAAGGATAGGCGGCACAGAATTGTTTGACGGCAGCGGGACTCTCCGAGAGTCCCATCGACGCAAGAACTTCAGGGGACGTCGCGTCCGAAATCATCGAACAAAGACTTGTCGAAAAACGATTCTGAACGAAGCTGCGATACTTCGCAAAATCGCTGAACTGAAAAGGACAGGCTGCCGCTTGCCAGTTTTGACCATTTTTCTGGGGACAGTAGTTGGCAAAGCTTACAGCTGGAACAAAAAATTGTTTGCCGCGGTTTTCAAAAATTGGGCTCATAAGGTGAAGCTGCAAAAGAAGCTTCTGGTGATCGTTGAGTTTGTCAGCATCCGCCGTATCCAACAGGCCCTGACTGATCAGGACAGGACTGGTGCTTTGCGGGACAAAATCACTTTGCAGTGCGGCAGCGTCGTTTGCTATCGAATCACGCATCGCCTGAAGAGTTGGGTACTTCGGATTGAGACTGTCGTTTTTCGCCAGCCAGAAACTGGTCCAGGGATGTTCGCTTCCACCCAGTGCCGAAGGGCCTGAGAAGGTACGGGCCGCCTGGGCCTTGGGATTGATGTTGGTCTCAGGGCTTTGGCTCACGAGGGTGTTGGTAGGTGCCTGATTCATTTCTTTGACGAACTGTTGTCCAAGGAAAAAGGGCAACATTCGGGATTCTTCGACAGTCAGATTTTGACGGTCAAAGAGTTCGACCGGCAATTCACCGCTTTGAACAGAAGAGGCGCTTTCCACCTGACCCATACGGGCAGGCATCCATTCCTCAGTCATCCAGCGGCGGAATTCCTCGGCTTCGTCGGTAGGAAAGGACGCTGTTGCGAGAGCGAGTTGTTCTTTATAACGGGCACGCAGACCAAGTCCGTTCTCTGTCTCATCGAAGAGAAGGGAAAGCTTCAGACTGTCGCCCGTATTCTCAGCTTTGCCGTCTTTGGCGAAACTTGTGCTGTATTTGGTGCTGCCCAGCCAAGGCAAATTGATCTTCTCGGCTTCCGCTTTGAAGCTTGCAGCCGGGTTGCGGAACTGGGAGGAGAGCGAGCGCATCGGTGCGACGATCTGAGCAAGATCTCGCTCTGAAACCTTCGACTTGGGATGGCTTGCCAACCAATCCTTCTGCAGACGATTCAAGCTAAAGAGTTCGGCACTCACCTGGTCGGCAGGACCTTGGGGATAGATGCCGAAGACGAGACGGGCGAGCTTGGGATCCGCATCCGAGAAGTACCACTGTTCGATAGGATCACGGTCGGGGAAGACGCCTGAGAAGCTTTCTTCTAGACTCGAGAGCTCAAGAAGGTTCTGATCGAGCGAGATCTCCAGCCAGTCGCTCGGCAGGTAAGCGCTGAACTGTGTAGCGGCTTTGGCTTCAAATGCTAAAACATCATCTAATTTCTGCAGGGGATAGGACTGACTCAGACTCACGATTTGAGACCAGATCGCGGGAGTCAAATCAAGGCGCGATGCACCCAGGCGATAAAGCGTCCAGGGATCACGGGCAAGAGTCTCGCCCGTGCGTTTGAAGTAATAGCTCATGAGTTGAGCATAATCCGAACCCTTGACATCATTGATAAGACTCATGCCGCAGCTGCTTAAGCTGCATTCATAGCCAAGCCACTCGCTCATGGCGACAAGGACCGGGACTTTGGATCCGCACGAAGCCTGCGGCTTGAGAAGTCCAGCGAGCAAAGCGCTGCGCGTAGCTTCGTCCCGACCTTCACTCAAACCTAAGATAGGTTGGGTACAGGTTTTCGGCTGACCGCCCTTCCACATAAAGTCCTCGATCATACCCTGGAGAGTACCCGATCCGATTTTCTCCTGAAAGGCATCGAGATAGATGGGGTTGTCTTTTATGCGGTTCAATCCCTGAATGAAAGGCTCGTATTGATTCAAGGGCGTATCGAGGAGAACAGTGATCGCTTCATGCGCCTGTGTGAAGACATTACTGGATCGTGCGACAGTCTGAGTTCCAAGCGCCAGAAGGCGATTGGATCGATCGAGTGCCACGAGATTTTCCTGTTCGAGAGTACCCTTGACGACCTGAGCCATCGCCTGAGCGAGGTGCTCGCGATGTTCAGGACTTAGTCCGGCCCAAAAATCCAACCAGTGCTGGGCACTGCTTTTGAGCTCGCCGGCGGCCGGGTAAGGACAGGCTTGATCCTGAGCGCAGTCTTGGGTCAAAGCCCGACGTTCCGGAGTCAGGTAAGCATTGAAGGCATTAAAGGCTTCGCTATCAGCGAGGAAGGCACGGATGAGGACTTCGCTGTCCTGGCGAACGGTTTCATCGCTCAAAAATTGTCGAACACCACTTTCCAGAAAGCCTTGCGGCAGCAAGGCATCGGTCGATTCCATAACATCGAGTAGAGGAGTGAGAAGGTCGCGCTTCTTGAGTTCGATCATAAGATTTATAAAGGCATAGGGCTTCGTGTCTTCGAGGAGAGATTGCGTTTCGGCCCAACGTTTCGCCGAATCCTGCGATGCGCCGCGCTCAAGAAAACTGCTTGCGAGACCCAAGAAGACTTCTTTGCCTTCGTATTCCCATTTGAAAATATTGAGAGTGGCCTGCAGGCTGTTGTCGCCAAGCTTCTCCAATACGCTGAGAGTCAGCGCGAATTTCTCGCGACTCCCTTCTTTGCCGTCGGATAGGCAATTGACAAAAGATTTGACGAATCCTGATGTCCAATTGGCATCACGAACAAGGTTTAATTGTTCGCAGGCACCCGGCTGCTCTGTCTGAGAAATTGTCGGTGTATGAGTGTGCTTCGTACAAGCGCCCGTACTGACGAGGATCGTCAGGAAGAAGAACTTGACTAGGGAACTGTATGCCTTTTTCATATCACCCTTTCTTATGCAGCAGGATTATTATCAATAATGCTAATAACGAGTTAACAAGAACGAAAGATAATGTCTATACCCACTTATGAAGCTTTCTCGTTTGTTACACCCTGAGATGAACAAAGATGCAAGAAGCGCGCCTGCTGTCAGCCCCAAGGCTTTCAAGACTTATTTGGTCTAAGTTTCCTGAAATTCCGATGAGTTAGAATTCCAATCTTCTTCGACGTCCACGCTGGGAATGCGTTGGGGTGAAATACTTGATGATTTCGATCGGGGAAAAAGACGTTTAAGAAAATTCTGGACAATTATCAAGCGCAAAGCAGCGAATACTTGTAAACCGCGGCCCTGACTGAGATAAGCGCAAAACGCAAAAAATGCCTATAGAGATAGGCATCTTCGCAAATCTAAGCATTGAAATCGAATCGCGGACTAGACGGCGAGGCGGAGACTAAATTCCTCGTCTTTCGTATAGAGCGGAAGGCGCGCTAGGAAAGTTGTGGCCACGGCATCGTTGTCGAGATTGAGGCTTCCTCCAAAACTTTCAAACACGCCGAAGGCCATGCTCAAACCGAGGCTGTGAACACCGAGTCCTTCGCGAATTCTCGAATGGAAGACCTTGGCTTTGATCGCTGTTGGTATGCCCGCCCCGCTGTTGCTTACCGCGAGCTCAACCCATTTCGATCCCTGAGCTTCGATACGACAGAGACGAATCGTGACACGCCTCACATCCGAAGACTCCGTCGCTTCCAGGGCATTGTAAAGCAGACCGAGAAAACCTTGAGCGAGAAGTGTCACACGACCCTCGAGCCAGAGCTCATTATCATAGCTGTCGATCTCGATCTCAACGCTGCTGCGCACGATCTTCTCATGACAGAGACGGAGGCACTCTTTAAGCAGATCGCCAGCGTTCACGAGTTTGCCGACTTCACCTTCGTCATTGCGTTGAATGAAGGTCATAACGTCCTGCACTTTGGTCGCAATGAGAAGCGAACGTTCGGCAAAGGCGCGAATCCGATGCAGACGATATTTCGGAGACTTTGTTTCCGTCATGATTTGACTGCAGCCATACTCAAGTTCCTTGAGATAGGTAACCATACCGTGGGCGATGTCCTGAGACATCTCTTCCAGCGCCTTGATCTTAAGTTCGTCCCGCATTTCATCCTGGCGATGAAACTTCGCCTCCTGTTGTAACTGCTCCTCGAGGGTCTGGCAGTCGGCCTGCAGAAGCTGAACGATCTGTTGCTGCTTGCTCAACCTTTGCTCCGCGTTATAGATTTCGCGCTTAAGACGGGCGAATTTGTCAGTTGTGAGATCGTCGATCGTCGTGAAGAGCGAAGCGGCAGTGGCTGCCAGCACAAAGAGTTCGAGGATCGCAAAGAAACTATAGGCTTCGCTAGCCAGTCTTTTTAAATCGGGCATCCAGCAAACGATGAAGCCCATGATCACGGCAATGAGGAGATGAAAGAAGAGCGTCTTGCTGCTTTCATTGAGAAACTGCCGACCGCCCAGTGCAATCGAGGCCAGGATCAAGACCATTTGGTTGATAAAGAGAAAGGTATCGATGGACCAAAAAAATTCCAGAAGTGAGGCACCGAGAACACCGCCCAGAAGTGCAGAGAATATGCTGCCAATCTTGGTTTTCGTTCCGGACGCGTTGAGCAGACTGAAAATGACAACTGAACTGAGCACGAGCTGAAAGCGGATGAGGAAGTGGAAATAGAAAGTTGGATTGTCCGTGTAGATCTTCACGTTCTCGAGAAAAAGGACAAAGCTGAGACTGAAGGCTCCCGTCAACACGAAGAGCAAATGCCCTAACCAAACGGATCGCTTGAGATGCGAAGCGTTCCACAGAATCGCAGCAACCAGCATAGCTGCGACACCCAGTACAAGGCCGAAGCAAACACCTTTGAGATTGGGTGATTCAAGGGCCCCCGACTTGGCCACCGCCCGAAGCACCGTGTTTTGACTGGCAATGGGCGGAACCGTAATATCCACGTTCGCCGAAGCTGTGGGAACGAAGAGCAGGAGCATGGCGCCGACATATAGAGCTCGAAATAATAGGCTAAGCATTTTGCGAACCTCCTCGTCCTTTATCGGCATTTGGGCCAGGAATCGAAACGAAAAGGAGGCGCAGGCCTTGGTTAAAGCGACAAGGATCCGGAGTTGTCTGGGGGGGTCAGGGACTTAGGAAAGAGCCTTAGGGAGGAGTGGAGTGGAAATTTGCAGTAAAAAATGCCAATTTTTAACGGCAGCATTCCAGGGGAAGCACGATTCCAGCATGATACGGTGGTGGGCACCGGCCTATAACTTCGTTACAAGCCGGCCGACCTATGCTTATCAGTGCGAAGTATTCGGAGTGAGTTCGATGACACCACAAGCGATGCGTTTGCCCGCGTCGCCGGTCGGTTGAGTTTTGAGATCATCAGCTTTTTCATGGATAATGACGGCTTTGCCCGCGATGTCAGCCCATGCGGTAAAATCCTTTGGGTCCTTTACCGAAATCTTGAGGACGCCTGTCCCATCTTTTTTGATATCGATGTTGCCGAAGTCTCCCGCATGACGAACGGTTGTTCCAGGAGCACCGTGAGCGGCACTTCCCGGATTAAAGTGACCACCGGCTGTTGCCGCATCTTCCGCAGAGCAATCGCCTTTTTCGTGAATGTGGAAACCATGTTTGCCGGGCTCAACACCCGTGACATTGGCCACGACCTTGATGCCGTTTCCTTCGTTGGTAAACGTTACAGTACCGGCCGCTTTAGAACCACTTTTAGGTGCCAGTTTCGCAGTTGCGAATTTAGCCCCCTTCTTGAGAGCTGCGGCAGCTGCAGGAGTCTTAACGGCGGCATCATCTTTAGGAGCTGTTTGTTCGGCTGTCGACGCGGCAGGAGACGTCGGTGTCGTCGGTGTTATGCGACCGGCCGTTACACCCGGGTCAGTTTGTGCAAGGCCCAGTGTGGAAGTCAGTGCGACTGCTATTAAGAGACTCGAATAAATTTTCATCTGATATTCCTTCACACAGATTGTGTATTCATTCTTTATATACACGATTCCAATGTTCTGTTTAAAGCAGGACTTCCTTTAAGCGGGCCGGGAGGGCGCGCAAAGCCTTTCGGTTCATGGGACTTTACAGGTCTAAGGACTAAGAACTCCGTTTCCTGGACTTCGGCAAAGCCCGGTCCATCCGCCGCTTCCAGCTAGACCGCTTATGATTATAGACAGGGCCCCTAAGCACAAAATTATACAAGTTGACAGGTACTATCCAGTGACTGGAGGGGTTTTTAATTATAATACCAATATTATCAATGCGTTACATTGGTATTTGGCTTGCAATGCATAAGGCAGTTCCCAAATAAATCGTTTACCAGTTGCTGCGGAGTTCCATCAGTGAAAAAACTCATACCTTTGGCTCTTGTTCTAGCGAGTGGTTTTGGTCTTGGCGTTCGGTGTTGATGAAGCTACCGTGCGGAAGCTACTCACAAGCTGGGGGCCAGGGCGCTACGATGCTGAACTCCTGCTCGATTGGGACTAAAAAAATCAAAAAAATGAGGAACCTTGGATCTCTCCAAAATTCCTCGAAAACTATAAGAGGGGTTTGTCTCCGAGGGTCAAGAGACTCGCTCGAAAAAAAGAGGGGTCATTTTTAAGTTTCAGTTCGCACGTGTTGGTCTTTGAAGACCTTCATCTTTAACAGGAGAGTTGGATTCTTCCTTCTCTTTGTCTTTGCTATCTTTGGAGGTCTTGACGGCTTTTGCCGGTTCTGAGACTTCCTCCGGTGCGGCGGCCGTTGCTGCTTGTTCCTTGTCGCCACTCATAGTGAGTTTCGCTTCTGCCCACAAAGCTTTATCAGCTTGGGTCATGCAACCGGTAAAAACGGAACATGCGATCAGGGCGAGTGTTATGCGTATCATGTGTGGCTCCTCAGAAAGTCGTTTGTTAAAGAGTATAAAGCATAGAGCGTGCCAGCCATGGGGGGGGCTAGTGTTCTCAAGGGGATAGCCGGAAATTGACCCTCATTTTGCTGTTTACAGTCTCGACAGTGACTGTCCAGCTATACAAAAATATACGGGAAAGCAGATTAGAATGAGGCCAGAGAGGGCACAAAAAAGGCCCTCAGCAGGACGCCAGGGCCTCGGAGATGAATGGAATTCAGGGTTCACGCTTTGCGGATCATAGATTTATAGTAGGCCCGCCCTGGGTAGTTAAGACCAAGGGCTTGGCATATAGCCCCGTACATATCCTTTTCTTTCATGTTTTTCGTCTTATCAACTTCACCCGTCTCCGGTGAAAAGCCATAAGTCAGACTCGTATCGGGATCGATGCCGCCGAAGACCTTGTTTCCATTAAGCATGGGGGAGATCATAACAACTCCGTTGTTAAGATGATGACCACGACGCTGGTTTCAATTCCGTTGTAGTTGGAGAAAGCATAGGACAACGGATCCGGCGTACTGTGACAGACAGCGCAAGCGGCCTGCTTGACGTTTTTCCCATCGACGTCGCGCGGCTCGTTGGCGATTGGGCTAAGCCCCTCCCCTTTCGCGATGTCCACGCCGAGATCTTCGCGCAATTTTATCGAGGCCAGGATGTGTATAATCCACTGGTCCTCTTCTTTTTAGGCTGCGTGATTGTCGCCGGAATATTAGGAGCGATGACGGTATCGAGCCGCATCTTTTTTATTCAAGCCGGTCCGGCCATCATCGCCGCCGTTCTCCTGCTCTTCGGCTACTAACGGAAATGTCCAGGCCGAGGCCCAGGCTTCTGCAGGTTCAACTGTCCAAAGTCGAATATTGAATCTTCATCTCCGTCTCAATATCCCCAAACAGATCCACAATCGCATTATTTTTCCCTGTATCAAGCGCAATCATGAGCAGCGTCATGCGCTCATAATTCCCGCGGCTGCGCAGCCACTCGGTTACATCAAGATTAAGATGCACAACGCCCTGACTTACCTGTTCGTGATGCATGTGATCCTGGAGCAGAAAATTGAAGGAACCGAGATAGTCGGGTCTTTGCAAAGCCGCAGCACTGCGAAGTTCGTTGGCGGCATTGACCGTCATCTCTTCAGCATTAAAGGCAAAGAAGCGAAGGATTGTTCGGTTACTCACCAGGGGATCGGGAATAATCGGGACATTTAGCACGAGAAGGGAGGCATGATTGCCTTCGTCACTCAAAGTTTTCAGACGTTCTGCGGTCTCCTGGTTGATGGTGAGGTTACTCAGGAGGACGTTATGTTCGACCCTTGATATGCCATCTATAATGCGCTCGTTGCGTTGGTTGTGATCACCTGAATTCGCTTTCGCCTGAGGGCCTTCTTCCAGATTTTCGTAGCTATATCCAAGCGACGATCCAAGGAGATCCCTGACCTTCATCCGGGCCTTCGTCAGCGGATTATAGGCAGACGCGGGTATATCGGGAATCAACTTGGAAAGGGATTTCTTCGCGCCCGCTTTGCCAAGCTTATCGTTAAAGCTCAACTCCAAATCCAACTCGAGCCAGGCAAGAGAATTCGCGCGCGCACCTTTCCCCGTGGCAAGATCCGGTGGCAGAACAGCCGATGGATGAAGCTTGTACCAGGAAGCCCAAATGCGATCGAGATTGGCATGATGCAGCCAAAAAATAGGATCGAGCGGAGCATTGGCTCCGAGCATTTCCCCGCCTAAAGCCGTGTGGACTGCGTTATGACAGTTGCCTTCAAGGAGACTTGTCATCATATCGCTTTGGGCAAAAACCGTTGGGGATACCCCGGAATAAAAGGCATAGAAATCATTGATACTGACAATTCTTTTGAGAAGCTTTCCGTTGATAAACTCATCGGGAAGTCGAGCGTCGCGTGCAAGATTTCGTTTGGACGCCAATTCCTTCAGGTCATAAAACTCCGGCGGCAAAGAACTTTTTTCCGTCCAATCCCAGTAGGGCAGCATAAAAGTCGGATCCTGAAGAGCAAAGCGGCAGGCGTTCTCGAAATAGTTGAGATAGAGACGATGCCAGGGCAGAAAAAGACTGTTCATATGCTGACAAGATTGGGCGTGAACAGAAGCCAGCTTTTTCCAGCTTAAATAGGACCGTGGATCGCTGGCCGGAAAAGTCTGCTTGTCATTAGCCTTGAACCAGGCCACAGCAGTCGCATACTTTTGTTTGAATAACGTATCCCCATCGACCCAATTTTTGCGCACAAGCAGAGCGGGCCCTGCGTCCTGGGAAAGCTCATTTTTCGCAAAGGTCTGACAGCCGGCGACTAGCCAGGATGCTCCCAAACCTGAACTTAAAATGAGCTTCCGTCGATTCCATTGTTGGGCGGTCATGGTATATCCCCCAGAGGTCTGGACCTTGAGTTGGCGAATGAGATGGATGTATGGCTTTGATACTACTGACCCGTGTATCTAGCGTCAAGAAAGACAAGAAACGCCTCTTTGACGCTATGGTACATGTCAATCGCGATAGAGCTGGTAAAGGTTGCGCATCAGCTCTACATTCATTGCTAGGACGGCTCCGATATAGCGCTTCAGGTTAGGGATGACGATGACCTTTGATGATCACAATCTGCTTCGCAAGACATTTATCCACCTGAGAGGCGTGGGGGAACGCACGGAGCGGCACCTTTGGTCACTCGGGATAACGGATTGGGATCATTTGGCCTCCGAAGCACCCAAAATCTTTGCTGTGAAGAAACTCTACGAAGTTCAAGAAGACCTCGATCTCTCCATGAAAGCGTGGGATGAGAAGGATCTTTTCTTCTTTCACAAATCTCTGCCGAGCGCCGAGCGCTGGCGAATGATTCGAGGTGCGTTTCAGGATATCGCCTACTTCGACATCGAGGCGAGCGGTGGAGGTATGCCGCCCCTGGCGGAATCCACAGTGATTGCCTTTCTGTTCCGCGGTGAACTTCTTCAGGAACACGAAAAGAACGCCAAACGCCGCCTGATTGAATATATCCTGTCCGAAGCCTCGCTGCTTTGTACCTTCAACGGCGCAGCCTACGACGTGCCCTTTCTAGCCCATGAGTTTGAACGTCCCTTCCATAAAGCCCACGTGGATTTGTGCCACTGGTTGAGAGCCCAGGGATTTCAAGGAGGATTGAAAGCGATTCAGAAAGCCTTTCCCCATCTTCATCAGCGCTCGAGTATGGATATCGATGGCTGGGACGCGGTCAAACTGTGGCGTCTCTACGAGCAGGGTCTGGATGCGGCCCTGACCACATTGATGTGCTACAACGCCGAAGATGTTTTGATCCTCCATCCCCTCCTCGTGGAAGCCTACAATCGACAAAGTCTGGCGCAGCCTGACTACCTGGCTGGAAGCCTTGATCTAAGCCCTTTGCCCACGCTCACGACCGAGGTGGACCCCGAGGTCTTTGCCAAACTTCGCTCCGGGAGCGCCAGTGGTTACCAGGGTCACAGATCCCGGTCCTTCCATAGATCCAGCGAGCAGGGCTAAAAGGCGGAGAAAGGATATCTGACTGGACTTTCTTTTCCGATCGATGGCAGTTTCAAGGGTCAAGCCTTCAATCAGAGGATGACCGATGCCCTTCATATGTTCTCGCCGTCTCACATTCAGTCTGGCCCTGTCTCTGTCTCTATCGATCAGCCTCCTGCTCGTATCGAGCCTCAGCCTGGCCCAGGTCGCAAAAATAAAGAAACCCAAGCTCATGCTGGTCCTGGTCATCGACCAATTCCGGGCGGATCAGATCGCCCGTTTTCAAAAGCGCTTTTTGGAACCGCAATCGAGTTCGGGTAGCCTGGGCGGATTCCGTTATCTTCTCGATCAAGGTGCTTATTTTCCCTTTGCCGAATATGGACTCCTGCAAAACATGACCTGCCCCGGTCATGCCACGATTCTCAGCGGAACTTATGCCTACCAGAACGGTATTGCGATCAACGAGTGGACGGATCGAAACTCGGGCAAAACGATTTATTGCGTCGAGGATGATGCCTACCCTTTGGTCGGCCCCAATCTCAAGGCCGATCGAGTGGGCATTTCGCCGAAGAATTTTCGGGGATCGACCGTCGGTGACGAACTCAAAAACTCAGGCTACACTTCCAAAGTCGTGACGATCGCGCTCAAAGATCGCGCCGCGGTTCTGCTCGGCGGTTATCGAAACGATCTAGCACTTTGGTTCGATTATGAGCAAAAAGCCTGGATTTCCAGTCGCTATTATCGTCCCGATGGTAAGCTCCCGACTTGGGTCGAAAGCCTGAATCAGGACATCGCCAAGGATCCAATAAAGGAACTGACCTGGCCCACTCCAAAAGGAGAAGGCTCGGGTACATCCCTGACGAAGAACATCAGCATCAATGAAAAAACGATCAAAAGTATGGCCGAAAACTTTCCGCACAAAGTCAGCAAGGAGAGCGTGTATTCCCTGATGCTACCCTACGGAACAGAACTCACTGTGAATGCCGCGATTGCAGCGATGAAGAATCTGAAACTTGGCCAGAGCGAAGATCCTGATCTCCTGGCCGTAAGTTTTTCCAACCATGATTATCTGTCCCATAACTTTGGACCGAATAGTCGGGAAGTGGAAGAATTGACAGTTGCAGAAGACAGGGAGATCTCCCGACTGCTCAATCACGCAGCCAAGACTGTTGGCATGGAGAATACCATCATTGTCCTTACGGCTGATCATGGCGCCTCCCCGACTCCGGAGTGGTTGAAAGCTGCTCGCGTCGATGCCGGCCGAGTGGATGAGAAAAAGCTGGAAAATATGGCCGAGGACTTTCTCCAAACGACCTTTGGCAAACCCAAGAAAGACAAATGGCTCTATGGCGTGAGCGAATTCAATTTCTTCCTCAATGTCCCCAATATTAAAGCCGCGAATCTTGATCGAGAGGAAGTCGGACGGAAGTTGACTTTGTTCTTTCGCGATAAGATGCCCGAACTGGAAGGGATCGCGGATGCCTTCAGTGCATCTGACGTTCGAAACCGCAGCCTGCCTCCAAAACTCTGGGAACAACTGATTCTCCAAACTTATGTCGCAGATCGCAGCGGCGACGTTATTCTCATTCCCAAGCCTTACTTTATCGTGCCGGGACCGACGACGACTCACCTCAGTGGTTACAGCTACGATCGTATGGTCCCGCTCATCATTGCAGGACCTCAAATCAAGGCGGGAGCCTATGGCCAGAAAGTGGGGATCATCGATATCGCTCCCACCCTTGCCTTCTTTGCCGGCACGACTCCGCCATCAGGGAGCGAGGGCCGGATTCTTTCTGAGATTCTTATCGACAAAGAAAAGAAAAAATAGACCACAATCAAATTCGAACACGTTGGTTTTGGCGACAATTCCATCTTCCCTGCGAATTGCTCCAGACCGTTCATCAATTCGGAATTGACCTATATGGAATAGGTACGAATCGCAGCGTTGGGGTGCAACGATCATTAAGATTACGCGCCGACTTTTCTTTCACTCGAAGTTAACAAAAAGTCAGTTCTGTGCAAGTCAATCCACAAAAAAAGTGCAAGCTGAGCGAACTCAAACTTGCACTTCATCGGTCCGATTCTAAGAATCAAACAGTTTTGTTCGCGCTTAGATCGGCTGGTTTCTTCTTATTGAAGTCAATTTTCTGGTGACTTTTGTCATCATTTTTGTAGGTCTCGCCGGTGAGCAAAGCCTTGGTAAAGCCCACGACTTCCACAAAAGTACGGGATGGTGTATCCCAATATTCTGCCTTCTCAACGTAGACCTTCAGCAATGCGCAATGCGAATCGTCGACACCTTCGGGGAACCAGGCTTTAAAGGATGGCTTCCAGAGCTCTTTCTTCTTTTGCAGATCATGAACGATCTCGCCCATTCCGCTGACCGAAATGAAGCGGTTCTTGTCAGGCATCGCATAACTGAGGTTGACCCGAGGATCCAGTTCCACTTCGTCCGCTTTGCCACCATGATCGGCCGTGAAGAACCAAAAGGTTCCGTCTTCGCTGGCTTCCACCGTTTCCATGGGCCGACTGCGGAGATTGCCTTGTTTGTCTTGAGTTGTCAGCATGGCAAACTTCACGTCGGTCGTGAGCTCAAGCAGACGATTCATCGCTTCTTCGCGGGTCATCGTTTTGTCACCCGTATCGACTTTGGTTTTACCTTCGGTTTTCTTATCCATGGTCCTTGAATCCTATCGTGTTTAATTAACGTGCAAACTAAGGCCAGCTTAAGTCAAGCCCGGCCACTCACGCTCAGTTCAGGGTGTTGATGCAGCGCGTGAGAGTTTCAATGTGTTCTTTTTGACGAAGCTCAAGACGCTCGGTCAGTAGCGATTTAAATTCAGGCAGAAGATCCGGGTCGTCCATGATCGCCTGATACTCCTTCAAACCATGCTCTTCGCCTTCTTTGAGCGCTTTCAAGGATACGTCGTCTCCAAAAACTTTGGCGGCCCCTTCGACGGCTTGAGCAAAGAGCCCCCAGGCGCCGGAACTTTCATCGGCAATCCCACCGAACTGACGAATTTGTTCGCGCAACATTCCAACGGCCTGGGTGTGCTCGTCGGAAATTCTTTCTAGGGCCGAGAGAGCTGTCTGATCCGATACGCTTTCGAGAGCTTGCTGATACGTTTCCACTGCCGAAAGTTCGCCGCGTAGAAGCCTGTTGAGAGGCTCAAGACTATTTTGCAGGTTTTCCATAAAGTACTCCAAAGTAGAGAGGAGGCGGACTTGCTTCCGTGCCTGTTTCGAAAAAGATACAGACTGTAGTTCTCACCCTACAAGGAAACGACAAATCGCCTCGTAAGGCATAGGTCAGCCTTCTCATTGCAATTTGAGGGCCGATATCGCTTCAAAGCAGGTTTTGCACAAGATTTTTTCCAGTATTTGTATTCGGGCTTCGAATATCCGACACTTGTGTCGCGTGAGTCATCCAAGACGTGGATTACATTTCACCCTATATTTTACGTAATAGGACGAATCCTTTACGCCTCAGTGCCTGGAGCGGCGGACCAAAAATTAATCACTTTTTCGCTTGGTCGACTACGTCATCGCTGTTAGGGTGGATATACCCACAAATAAAAACCCCACAAAAACTTTAAGCATAAACAGGAGCCATGAATGCGCAGACTCGCGTTTGTTATCTGCTTGCAATTTCTCTCCCTAATCGGTTGCGGTCGGCAGGATGAATATCTTCAGTCTAAAGACTCTGACCTGGACTCTGTGGTCCTCGATGCAGCCCGAAGCAAATGGACCAATCCCCGCGAAATTCCGGTCTGCGTCATGAATCGGGGCGCTCTCGGCCATGAACTTTTCAATGACCTCATGGATTTTGTGAAGAACGAATACCGGACGAAAACCGGAATTGGTTTTAGCGGCTGGGGCGATTGCACCACTGCTCAGCTAGGGATCAGTGTGATCCGCGTTCAGTTCAATTTGAAACACAACTGGACCTCCTCGGCTGCCGTTATCGCCGGCGGCGGTCTTTCCATGGTGGGCATGAGCAGCAGAACCTGTGGCACCGATTGTGTGGGTGGCACCATGCGCCTCGACATCGGCGCCTCAGGCAACTACCCGGCCGATGGCTCGCGCTACAGCAGCTTTATCAAGAGTCGTACACGGGCGACGGCGATACATGAATTTGGTCACGCGCTGGGCCTCATGCATGAACACGAAAGAACTGATGTCATCGGCTGTGATAAAGGGGATGGCAGCGTGGTCTCGGGCCAACACTACGTTTACGTCACGGATTACGATGCAAATTCCATCATGAACTACTGCCATTCCGGATCGATCATGACCCTCTCGGACAAAGATGTTGCCGGAATCAACTACCTTTATCCGGTCCTTGGCACAGGCCACTGAATTCAATCCTTCCGAATTCCGATCTCTTCTTGAAGCGAAAGACCCAAGCTGCTTTAATAACGAAACTGCGCGGCACCCGTTATGAAATGGTTCTCAGAGACTTGGCCTTCGCTTCAGGAGCATTCTTGAATCACCGTGCTATCGGAATCATCCAGTCGATCGCTTCCGGACTGTGTTTTGGATTGCTCGGACTCTTCGGCAAATCCGCCTAAGCCAACGGCGTGGTTCCAGGCGAACTTCTGTCGTTGCGCTTTCTCCTGGCCGCTCTGATGACCTTTGCCTTCCTCGCGCTTCGTCTGCCTAAGCGCATCCGACTCTCGAGACGCGAGCTCCTATCCTGCGCGATTCTCGGCGTCTTCGGCTACGCGGTCTTCTCCTTCTGCTTCTTCACCGCACTGACAGGCCTATCCGCCTCTCTCACAGTCCTTCTCCTCTACACTTTAAATCTCCGCAATTTACCGGCTCAGATCAATTTTTGTAAATGAGTGTCAAAGCGCAAAAGATGCGATAACCGTTTCAAGAACTATTATTTAAAATTTGCAAGGGAGAGAAGATGTCAAAAAGACCGATATTTTTCGCGAGTTTATTATTGACTGGCTGGCCGATCATGTTTGGTTGTGGCTTACAAAATGACGCGACTCAAGGTAGTAAGTTAGATATCGTCGGTGGAAATACCGTCACGGCATCTCAATATACAACTCTCTTCAAATCGATTGCTTCGTTGCGTTACGGTGGTTCGCATTTTTGCGGCGGAACACTTATCGCCTCTAACAAAATCCTCACAGCCGCTCATTGCCTCGCGGATTTCTCGAGTTCGACGATCAAGAATTCTGTGACCGTGACTCTCGGAAGCTCGAGTCTTTCGAGCTCAACGGGTGCCACGACTTACAAAGTTTCGAGCTATAAGATTGATCCCCGCTACAATGCAAACACTAGTCAGTTCGATATGGCTGTGATTACGATCAACGGTACAAGCACGATCACTCCCGCGAAAGTGAATGTAGACACAGCGCTACCCGCCGTTGGTGCGAAGACTTACGTTGCGGGCTGGGGATCCACCCGAGAAGGTGGAAACGTAAACTCGGCTCTTAAATACACATCGGTAGCTGTGGTTGCCAACAAGGAATGCACCATCGCCTACGGCTCCGACATCTATGCCGGCAGTCTCTGCGCCTACACGAAGGCAACAGATTCCTGCCAAGGTGATTCCGGCGGTCCACTTTATTCTCTTAGCGCCACAACAATGACGGTCGTCGGTGTAGTAAGCTGGGGCTACGGATGCGCGCAAGCTGGATACCCAGGCGTCTACACACGCGTCTCCGAGTTCACTCCTCTCACATTCTAATACAATTCGCTCAGGACCTTATCCGGGTCCTGGGCCTCGTTTTCCCGATCAAAACTTACCTCTTCGCAGCCTTTTGGCGTTTAGGATTATAAAAACAATAAAGCCGCTGGGCAGTTTCGCTTCGGTACGGCAAAGGTCGATGACTTTGAACTTGATAATCATATCGTCATCACTTACGGCAGCGGTGCCGAAAAGACTTTGACCAGCGATCCTCTTGATTCCGCGCTCGCTCCGGGAGACTCGGGCGGCGCCATGCTACGCGACGCCTTGCTGGTCGGCATCGCATCCGCAATCTCCGATCAGGTGACCCGAACCAAATCGATTCATGTCAATCAAAATTCGCCCTGCAATCCGCTGCTGCTTTCCCGCTGCAAAACAGCTTTGGCATACGATTCCAATTGAACATGAGTCACGGAGAGGTGGACTTCCGCATCTGGAAAGGGCTTCAACAGGCTTTTCAGTATCGGCATGAGCACTGCGCGATAGCTGCTGAAATGGGCGGTAATCTCGAAGTTGAAGGTGTTCACGGTAAATCGGGGGATCGTATCCAGCATAGCCTTGTGGCGAAGCCTCAGGCCTTCCTTGGTCATCCGCCGCGCGACATCGCGGCCTGCTTTAGCCAAAGCCTTTGAATCCTGAATCACATCGTCATCGAAGCTATGGACCGAGATGGCGACGAGTATGCGATCGCCGGGTGTGTTCATCGCGCGCCAGAAGTTCATCGAATATTTTTCTTCGAGTTCGAGCTTGATGCCGCCCGGTAAAGTCCAGGGTACACGCTTGGAGAGCGAACGATCGAGGGTCAATCGCGCGAACTTTGTATGATCGACCTGAATCAACTCTTTCTTCTCGAGCCTTTCGATCATTCTCTTGGCCACTCGGTGCGAGGCTTTGCTGGCCCCTACTCTCTTCACTTCCATGCCTGCCCTTATCGTTCACAATGCTCTGCTCCTGGCAGAAGTTGCCCCATTATGCATGGACTTCTACAAAAATTGACCTATTTCTTTGTCTTAAATAAATTAATTCATGCCCGAGATGAGGCCGTATAAGAAGCCGCGGAACAGACGCTAATAGGCTAGAATGATTGAAGGAAGAAGGTAATCAGGCCGCCTCAGGCTTTAAATATTGCGAAAGAGCCACAATTACCTGGTCTAATTCAACTCGGGATGCCTCAAAGAGATCCCTCTGTTCGATGGTATTCAGGGTCTCTGTGCCATGCTCAATCGTCGCGCAAATCTCAGCCATTCGACGCAGTCCGAGATTTCGTGACAAGCCTTTGAGCTTATGGCTGAAGTGTACGACGGCCAGAGGATCCTGTTGATTCATAGCCTTGTCCAGTTTGTTCAAGGCCATGGGGGCCTCTTGGCAATAAAGATGAATCAAGCCATCGAAAAAAGGAATTTCCTCGTCGGGTTCATTCAACTCTTTTAGCTTGGCAATGATCTCTTCATCGACTCGTATGATCTGGGAGTAGTCTTTACTTTGGCTCATGATGAATCTCCTTGAGACAGGGATCTATCCTGCGGTCTTAACCGTGTTGTGCTTATCCAGCTTCAAACATACGCCTTTGCCATAATCCACTTCGATCCGGAGTGAAGCCTGTAGTTCCGCGAGAAAGCCCCTTAGCTTTGAAATGCGTTTGTCGAGGGTGTTGCCGGCAATATTCAGTTCGCCCCAGAGACGCCTTTTCAGGTTTTCCTTCGTCACCATCATCTCGCGATTCTCGAGGAGCACGGTAAAGAGTTTGGCTTCGAGTTTGGGCAGGTAAACTGTCTTCTCCCCCACTCGAACTACACCATCGTTTTTGAAAAAGACAAGATCGCCTATCACGACTTCGTCGCGATAGCGTAGGTTATTCATTTCTGCCAGACGGGCCTGCAGACGGCCCACCAGCTCCGGACCCTGAATCGGCTTGCGAATAAAATCATTCGCACCGGCCGCCAGGGCATCGCCAACGATGTCTGCATTGTCGTCGGACGTGATGATGATGAACGCACTATATTTCCAGATTTCGCGCAGATGAGGAATGATGTCGATACCGGAATCATTGAGTCCCAGATGAACGTCTATGAATACCGCGATCGGTTCGTAGGAGCTGGCGCGGCGAAGGAGAGCTTCGCTCGATGTGTAAGCAAGCGAAGGAATACCGGTCGTACGCGCAATGATGGGAGCCATCATAGGATCGTCGTCAAGGGTAATGGTATATCGTTTCGCACGTTCCATATCGCGTCTCGCTATCTAGGGCACGGTTCCTTATCGGTAACGATGGCGAGAGATAAAGCTCAGTTTACCCCCCGATTTTGCCTAGCTCACGCAGCCAAGGGACTTAGTTTAGCCCTATAAAGTTCGACCGACCGTAAAAAGAAATCTTCGGTCTTGGACCATTTGCTCACGAAACCGATTATGTTAGGCAATCGACTGAGTTTGTCCTGATAAGGCCGATTGCTCGAACTGATCAGAATCACGGGCATGTCGGGCAGGATCTTATTGAGAATTTCCGCAAATGCGAATCCAGTGGTTCCCTCCAAATCATAATCGAGAAGAACAAGATCATAGCTCTTCAGAGCGGCTACTTTTCTTTGGCTGGGCGCATCGCTCAAGGTATCGACCTTCATGCCAAAAGCATTGGCTGCGTTCTTGATGATCTTAGCAAAGATAATGTCATCATCAATCAGAAGAACTTTGCGGTGAATGTCGCTCATCTGAATTTTCAATGCTTCATTGGTAATCGTTTTCATATGCATCTGTCCTTTCAGGAACTGTTGAATCGAAAGGAGGAACCTGAGGTATTGTCTCTATATCCAAATTCCGCCTACCTTAACTTCTCGGTCCAGGACCAATTTTCATGACCCTAAAATTGGGTCATAAGAGCAAGGATCTAGCAAATAGTATCATGGTATCAACGTGGTACATCATCGCCTCATTTGCATTCTGACCGAAACTCCAGCTTTGATCCGTCCCCTTTTCGAGAAGCCCCCGGCAAGGCAGCGTTCCCGATCCCGATCCGAGCCTGGCGTTTTGGTCATGTTGGTCCCGGGACTCGACCTCCCGCAGGGCCTCTAAGGTCAATTTTTCATTCAGAAAGATCTTTTCCCCAGCTTCGATCACTTGAAAGGGACACATAGAAAGAGAGTCCTTTTCCCTTCAGATGCCCCCTCGCGCCTCCGAGAGATTCTATGTGGCTAACGATTGGCCCTTCGGAATCAAAGAAGTTCAGTGCTTCAGGATGAAATGAATTGAACTTCCAACAACGAGGAAAAAATTATGAATAAACATGATGGTAAAAGCGCAGCCACGGTAAATGAAAAGCGTTACGTACTGATAGATGACGATCCAACTTTTCGAGCTATCCTGCTTCGGGCGGCGCACATGTATGGCATCCAAGTGGACGTCTACGAATCGCTGGAAGAACTCGGTGCTGTCGGCCTGCTCAGTCGCTACGATGTTGCCATCGTCGACTACGATCTCGGTGCAGTCAATGGCCTGGAGATCGCCGAATATCTCGACATTCTCTGCAGCAACACCCCCATGATCCTCGTCAGCGCCAAAGACCGCCGCTTGAACGCTCGGCAGTGGCCTCAATCGATCAAACAGTTTATACCGAAATCCATGGGTTACTCTTACATCCTGGAACAGGCCGAACGCTGGGCCCAGGAGCCTCTCGTGCCAGATTTTAAACGAGCCATTTAAGTCGAAATACGAAAACTCATGTGCTGTCATGGATCAAAACATTAGAGAAAAGAAATATGATATGGACCAGCTTAACGAACATAGCGACGTTTTAAGCTACTCAAATGTTTATAGTCTGGATGACTAACGCTCAAAGAATCGTCAATCTCGATAGAGTGGCTCCTCGGAAGAGTCTGCTCAAAAGAACGGCCTCGTAGGATATACTTTTGCTTTTCTACAAGGCCGCTTGCCTTTATCCGCCTCAATTCTCATCGATTTCTCATCCTCGTAACTTATTTTTCCCAGAAAGAGTCTTAACTTTAGAACGCTATCAGTCTATTCTTAGCAGATGCATAGCCAACTATTCACGAGTATTTCATGAATGAACGTATAACTCACTTAAGCTCTGGCTATTATCTTAAGGAGATGAAGCCCAAGGATTTCTTTCCGCTCTTCGGTCAGCATTACGACAGGATTTTCGGTGAGGACCACACGTTCTTCGCGAGCGATCACTACAGCCCAGAAGAAAAAGCCAAGGTCAAAGCCCTGGGCCAGAGGATGGGTGATCTTTACAGTCTGCACCTGGGCGTTTTTACCGCCGAGCACGAGTTCGTAGGCTTTTCCTTTGGCTACCAGGAGACGGCGGAGACCTACTACATGGTCTGCTCTGCGGTACTGGAAGATCATAGACGCCATGGGCTCTACACCGCACTCCTCGACGCTGTGATCGAACGTGTCTCTGATGTTGGGTTTCAGATCATCTACAGCACGCACTGCGCGACCAACAACGCGGTGATCATCCCCAAGCTGAAGGCTGGATTTGTGATCGCGAAACTCGAGCTGTCGGATATGTTCGGGGTTGTCGTAAATCTGCACTACTACAGCAACCCGCTCAGGCGGAAGGCCATGGATTATCGCTGCGGCCTTCGAATTCCGGATGCTGAACTGAAAAGTCTCATGAAGTTTCACAAAGAGTAAATGCAAAAAGCCTCCGATCAATGATCGGAGGCTTTTTGAATAGAATATGCTTTATTATTTAGACAATTGACACTTTTGTTTCGGATCGGTTGGATCGAACTTTCCGCCGATATCGAGACAAAGGCTGCGCGATGAAACATCTTTATAGCAAGCCATCGGCGGGTCACGAAGCGGGGGAAGACCGGATTTAACGGGCTTCAGTTCAATGTAGGTGGTGATGCCGCCAGCAACGATGACATCCTGTCCGTTGATAATGCCACGGTCACGGACATTCACAGGAATGCGAATATAGTCCATAGCGCCTCTCACCGGGTCGATAAATTTAGTCTTCAAAACTTCGCGATCCTTCGATTGTACAAAAACCACACTCTTGAAGTCAAACTCTCCGCTCATCACAACGCCTTCTTGCGTAGTCAAGGTTGTCCAATGTTTGCGGGTACCGCCAGGCCAGGTTTTTAGCCCGAATTCTTTTAGAGCCGAGTAATCGACCAGGCCTCCGGTATTTTTGAGAGTGATGTCAGCGCTTGGTTTTGTGAACGAAACTTTATCCATATCGATGCCATTCATAAAATCCGTCATAAAGCATAGCTGATCGTCAGAAATCACCTGGTTGACAAAGCGGAGCCCGTTCGCTGCCTCTACCGAACTGGAAAGATCCTTAGCGCTTTTGTTCGACATCTGAGCGTTGTTGAATACAGAGCGCATAGACAGCATAAAAAGCATCAGAGCGATCAGTACGACGAGCAAGCTAATGCCTGATTCCTGATTACCGCCTGAAAATTTTGGTTTTAACGAAATTGACAATTTGGTGTCCTCTCCGGTTCGAAGATTCCATTGCCGTCAAGACAACTGATCTTTCGGGAAAATGTTCCGTAGCAGCTGTTGATCAAACCGCCCGGATCAGCAGCGATGATCACATCGATGTTCCCCTTCTCTGGGAGTTCGGAGCCTTTCTTCACAGTAATACCGTCTTTCTCGTAGAACTCAGGAACAATTACGATTGAACCTCGCGCACGCCGTGGATTCTTGCCATATTCAACCGATAGTTGAAAGAGCTCTATGGATTTGATCCCATAGCGTCGGTCTTTGCCGACTTTCGCCATGACAACATTGTCGAATTCGAGTTTCGGAATTTCTCCAATGCGTAGGTTACTGGAACCCGTATTTAGCAGTTTAAAGCCACTGCTTACTAAATTGAGATGTTCGCACACCGAGTTCTCCTCCGTGATCATCATGAGCCGCAAAAGATCTTCTTCAAAGGCCAGACGCGCCCGTTGGTTCAGGACCATATCCTTGCTGCTTAAAAAGAACTGACCCAACCCGGCCGCGGCGCCGGCGATCAGGAGCAGCACGACGAGAGCTTCAATAATCCCGAATCCGCTTTGCGCGAAGCGGGGATTACGGTGCCATAGCGCAAATTTTGTCAGTAGCATTTTCATCAAACTTCCCCTTATTCTTCGCGCACATTTCTTTAGCATCCGGAGTTTTCATACAGGCGATGGATTTATAAGTCTCATCAAGATCGAGAAGCATCGGAACGTTGAAGATCGTAGGATTCTTCTTCCCCGTCTTATTGATCTTGTCCACGATCGTAACTTTCAGATCCGCCACCACTCGGCCAGGGTCTTCCCCGATCACGTTGGAACGCTGCACAATAGATAGTTTGAGCAATTCGTAGTTTTTAGGGAGCGAGTTGCGGATGTAACCCAGAGTTTCGTTTGGACGACTGATGCCCTTGCGTGCCAAAGCCGTCTCTTCAGCGCCTACCTTGGAATGTTCGTAGGGATTGCCACCGGGAAGGGTTTTTAAAAAGTTTGGCTTTACATCGTCAAGCTTGAGACATTTGCCTTCTTTAAAGGACTGACGGAGTAGCATCGACCAATGCGTGAGAGCCTCGGAATCGCCCATGAGGCCAATCGATCGCGCCCTGTTTTGCGAGAAAAAAGTACTCGCCGCGACAATCGAAATACCGGATAGCGCAATCCCGACGAGGATAACGACCATCGAGGCTCCGCTTTGTGGTGAAGGCCGAAAACTTTTAAACATTCGTTCACTCTCCAAGTATCTAAGAAGGCCTTCGGTAGGCTCTTGTAAAGCTTGAATGAATTAGGACCTTCGAATTCATTGACTATAAATAATTCATTCGTGTCAAATGGTTACCTTATTCACTCGGAACCGAAACTCTTCCCCAAAGCACTAGGTCGACATGAGTTGCCTATCGGCGCTGACCTGCAAATCTTGACTTCCCATGAATTCGGAAATCATTCCAGACGATTAAAGGGGCCCTAAGGCCCCATCGGAATAATGTTAATGATGAAAATACATAATTTGTTGAAGGCAGAAGCTCTAGTGGAGGACAGGACTCCCGGCCGTTTTAAAGTTGCCCAGGGTTCCGACTAATTTTGCCCAATCGATTGGCTTCGAAAGAAAGGCGTCGAAACCAGCTCTCTGAGCTTTGACCCTATCCTCAATAAGTGTATGCGCGGTGAGGGCAACGATTGCGGTTTTGCAGCCCTGCTTACGAAGTTTGGTGGTCACCTCATAACCGTCCATCTGCGGCAGTTGTATATCCATGAGGATAACATCATAGGACTGTCGTCCCACTGCGCGTATGGCCTCTTCCCCGTTTTCAACGCATTCGACAAGAGCACCCGCTTTTTTAAGAAGGCGCGAAATGATGAGGCGGTTATCTTCCCCGTCTTCCACGACTAATACTTTGAAGCCCTGCAGTTTCGTGGGATCGATCGCTTTGATCGCTTGTTCCTTCAGAAGATCGTCGTCCTGGGACAGATTCGCTGCAATCGCGTTGATCTCAACCTGAGGATCGATGGTGATGCGAAAGGTGGAACCGACTCCGAGTTCGCTGCGGAGGAGTTGGACACCCCCACCCAGTCCCTCACCCAAACGGCGAGCCAGCGACAGGCCAAGACCAGTCCCACCGAAGCGACGCGAATTTGTAGCATCCACTTGGGAAAAGGGTTTGAAGAGGAGTTGAAACTGATCGGGGGAAATTCCGCAGCCCGTATCGCTTACATCAATATGCAAATAGCTGCCAGGATCTTCCGCAAGTGTTTTGGGCACGAGGGAGAGTTGGATCTTGACCTGCCCGCGATCCGTGAATTTCACGGCATTGCCTACGATATTAACCAGTATCTGGCGAAAACA
Source organism: Oligoflexus sp. (assembly GCA_014377445.1). Taxonomy (GTDB): domain Bacteria; phylum Bdellovibrionota_B; class Oligoflexia; order Oligoflexales; family Oligoflexaceae; genus Oligoflexus. The sequence goes on along the minus strand of JACMPP010000050.1, from coordinate 88,536 downwards.
GACCGGATCTGTCACGATTTTCGGAGGCAGAGCTGTCATGGCTTCGTAGAGGAGACCCACGTTTTTGCCTCTGGCTTCCGGCTGAAACTCAGCAAGGATATGCTCAATTTCGTTGATGACATATAAATCGGATCTTTCCATTTTCATACTCCCGGCTTCAATCTAAGCTAGATCCAGAAGATCGTCGATAAGGTGCAGAAGTCGGACCCTGTTGCGGTGAATTGCCGAAAGGCCCTCCCTGACCTCATCGACGGAGAATTCATTTTGCTGCAGCAGCAAATCCGTGAATCCCAGGATCACAGCAAGGGGCATTCGCATTTCATGGCTGATATTTGCTATGAACTGCCTTTTGGCCTCTATCGTGACATCCGCTTTATCCCGTGCCTCTTGCGGCTTGCGATCATCGACTTTTTTATCCTTTAGATCGCACACTATTGAGAGAATATAACACAAATCATCTTCATTGCTGGTCCTCGTCACAGTTTCAAACTGCAAATCCCGCAGCTACCCTTCGCCATCTACGACTTTTAATTCGCAAATAACCGCTGCTTCATCCCTCAGGGCTTCTTCAAGATGCTGCATAAATGCGTTTTCAGTAAGCGGAGGAAGAAGGCTCTGAAAGGATCGCCCGATGAGCTTGGACCGCCCTAACCCAAGACAGCGCGCCTCCCGGGGATTGAGATCGAGGATATCTCCGGCCATGGAAAAGGTGATCATTCCATTCGCAGCCTGCTCATAAGCGAACTCGTGATAGCTCGATTCATCTCTAAGTTGCGCGACGACTCTTTCCAGTTCGCCTATTTGATGTTGCAGATCGACAGAATGTATCCCTGCTTCGTGACTATTGCGAAGCGGTTCAAACCTTCGCCCAGCCATCGCCCGTCTCGAGAGAGGAATGCTGTCGCCTTTCCCTTGGCTTCGATCCCGGAAAACATACGTCCCCCCTTCTGCCATCTCAGCTAAAAGTCCGAACAACTTAGCCCTTGACCTTTTGCAAGAATTCGGCCGCTTGGCCATTTTCTCGATTTGAGCTTGTCAGAATTCCCTCCATTCGCTGGTAATTACCTTACACCTTAGCGCTGGGTATGAATCACAAGAATTTGTGACTCGGGTCTTGCTTTCCCTAACAGATGTATTAAGAACAGGACGGGCCGGGTATTTTTCTATGGTCATGTAACCTTTTAGGAACAGTTCCAGGAGTCGATGTTCCGGGCTTTGAACCAAATACGGAAAATGAAGAAGGCAATGGCTTAGCATTATTCCCCAATAAGTGAAGGACAATCGCCTTCGCCCCAAAAAAGTCGAGATATCAAAACTGGCAAGATTTGTGCACACCCACACGCGAAGTCGAAACATTCGCGGGGAGCGAATGCCATGCAGAATTGGGAGTCGCCATGCAAAAGAATGTAGCTGGCCTGGAGAGATTGGCCTCAGTCCTCATCGGAGCCATCGGCCTCAGTCAAACACTCAAATCAGAGCGAGGTCGCGCTGCCCGTGGCGGCAGGGGCTGGAGTGGTCCTGGGCTTACTCTACTGGGGTGTGACAGGTCATTGCCCGATTTATCAAGGTCTGGATGTAAAGACTTACAAAGGTCCACAGGCGAGCCACGGACCTTTGTCACTGGAACGCAGCGCCCTGGTGAATCTGCCGATCGAGGAGGTTCGCTCCTTTTTGGAAATGGAAGACAAGCCTTACGGGCTCTTCGACAGCGGCAACAGTGATGACGAATTTCAAATCGAAATCGAGGGTCGAAGTTGGATTCTCAACTTAAGCCCCCACGCTGACGGCAACCGCACCCTGATCAAAACCACCTTTGCGTGGCGAGATCGATCCGTCGCTTGTGATCAGCCATCGACTCGATCTGGTCGATGCGCCTGAGGGCTAGAAGATGTTTCAAGGGAAGGACCACAACTGCACAAAGATTGTTATGCTCATTCACTAGAAGCCAGATGAATTGAATTTTGACTTTGAGTCAACTGACAGACAAGCGCGGAATGTCCCGCGTTTAGACACACTCTCCCCCGGAGTCGATATGCAGATTACAGAGCGAGAAAAACGTGATTCGGTGGGTATTGAGTTAGCAGATGTCCTCTATCGCCAGCAGATGATTTTGCAATGCAACGAGATCCTCCAGTTCAATGATGAGGAGGCGGTTACCCCCGAATTCCTTAATATGGGCATTGAAGACGAGAAGAACCTTCGGATGATAGAAAGTGCCGTTTCAAACTTCGGCCTTCGCATGGAACCCAAGGGAAGCACTGTGATGATTTCGGAGGCTCTATGCGAGGTTGTTCGCGATTCAATGGCGCTCCCCCTCGAGAAACTTTCGGCCTATGTCCTCCTCAAGCAGAACCAGGTTCTTTGTTGCCATATCATTCATAAATCGACTCAGATTTCAAAGCCTGACATTAAAGCAGCTTTGGCGCCTTTCGAAGGGATATACGCGCTGTTTACCAAACAACTTGTGAATCTCAACGCTCACCTGGAACAGACTGCCGTAGAATGGATCACCGGCGAATCGCCGATGAGCGGCATCATGGGCCGGATCCGCGACCTGGCCGGCGCTGCGATCGGAACCGTGATGAGCAAAACGGCAAAGTCCAGCGATGAAATGAGCGTCCTCGACGTCTTGAAGCTGGATCATCGCAAAGCCGAGATGCTTTTCAAGGAGATCAGGAAAGAGAGCAACAAGCAGGAAGGTTTCGCGATTTTCAATCAACTCAAAGCCGACCTTACCACCCATTCGGAAGCGGAGGAGGAAACAGTCTATCGACGCTTTCTGCAGCATCCTGACATGAAACGTCACCTCGATGATGCCTGGCGCGAGCATGTAAAAATCCGCGCCATGCTCGATGGATTGACCGGCTGTCGCAACGATCACAAGCTCTTCCTGCATCAACTCAACGATTTACAAAAACTCGTTGATCACCACGTCAACGAGGAGGAAGGCGAAATCTTTGATCTTATCAAAAAGCATGCTGATGAAGCTGAACTCATCCATTTGTCCCAGGATTTTCTTCGGGCGAAACAGACAGTTCAGGAAGCCATCAGTTCAAACGGAATCGATTCCCCGGTCAGCGGGATGATGAAGCCGCTTCGCTCTCGATCTGATCATCCTTCGCCTTCAGCGAGTGTCTAAGCCTCATATAGGTCCCATAAAAGAGTTTGAGCGTATATGCGCTCAAACTCATTTTTTCAGCTTGGAAGATGAAGAAGGATTTAGCTGAGATTCTTCGGCAGCAGCATGCTCGCGTGATAACTGGTCTGGGATTGATAGCGATCCGCAATACTGTCGGCGAGTCTGCGGCCTTGACCTTTCTAACAAGTCCCAACGATTGAGCCTCCGAAGCGACCTCCAGTCAAGCGGGCTCCATACACTTCAGGATGAGTGAGAGCCGCTTCGACCAGAGAATCAATTTCGGAAACAGATACTTTATAGTCGTCGCGCATGGAGTTATGCGATTCGATCATCAAGCGACCGAGATCATCCATCGAAGCCCGCTTGATAGCGTCCACAGCTTTGGGAACACGGGCGTTTTCGGAAATCACATGGCGAGCCCACCTGCCCGACAGTCTCAGCGAGGCCCAGCAGATTGAGATGCAACCTTGCCTTTTTCCATCTCATCTTTATCAGGTGATTTTGCTCGAAATTTATCATCTTTTCCAATGAGTTAAAGGAAAATGAGGGTAGGCTCAATCCTAGAGCCCTCCCCTCCCAGATGTTAGAATGAGCAGTCAATGCATAATTTCAAACGCTTCGTCGATCTTATCCAGTTCACTTCTCTCAGCAGCCGAGATCTTCGATCCCAACCCTAAAAAGCCGCCAGCGGATTGAGCGATTCGCTCGGCCCGTTCAAGGATCTCCGTCCGTACCTGAGCAAAATCATCTTTGTCCATGGTCATACCCAGTTCGCGCAAGTATATGCGCCAGGTATTGAAAAGCGTGTCGCTTGGAGCTTCGGTCAACCAGGATTTGAGGGCATCGTAGCCCGGGTGGTTCGTGTCGATACCAAGATCTGCAGCGGCCTTTAATACTGCCTCCTGCTCCTTCCCATCGATCTCTCCGTCAGCCCAGGCCACACGCACAAGTGGGACGAGAGAAAGCGCCTGGAGAGTGGCAGGTGTGATCTGAGCATCGAGGAGGATACCGAGCACTTTTTCATTTTTGATGCCCGATGCTACAGAGAGTTCTTGAATAGCCTCTTTGCGGCTCATCTCGGCAAGAAGTTTTTCTTTCAATTCAAAATTGAGACGAGCAAAAAATTCTTCCTCGAGAGCGCGTCGCCCCTCTTCACGGACATCGATCGTCATAAAGACCTCAGTAATTTAAGTTTGCGAGGAAAACTTGATCTTTTCCCAAAGTGCTCAGCTTTTTTACGAAACTTCTTGAACAATTTTATGAAATTCCCGGCTTGGTGTCCAAGCGAAAAGACCGGCGCCTATTTCCCGTCCTAAACAAACGGGATCTCGGACAATATAAGGAATGTTAGGGGAACTGTCTACGAATCGTGCGCGAGACCCAGCTTGGCGTAGAGGCTCCAAAGCCTTATGGAGCTTGCGAAGTCTTGGCTTTTTTTACGCACCCTAATCGCCGGGAGACAATTAGGGGATATATTTGAAAGTCACTTTTACGACGAGTTGAGTGTGCGAGCAATCGCTGTCGTCGTTGTCACCCATAGCCGTGAGGTTCATCGAAACAGCTATTTTACCTTGAATCGCTACAGAAATCGGAGCGATCTTGCTATTGGGCAGACTGATCGCAGCCGGACCGGTCTTGTCTGTGTCGGGAATCACGCAGTCGGCTGCATCACCGAAACAATAGGATTTTCCGCCGAATTCTCTAGGCCTTTTGCCTAAGACGCGACTGAAGTCCCATTGGTAGACACCATCTTTTTGCTCCATGAAGGGCAATAGGGCATCGGTGCTGACAAAGATCGCGTTTTGTTCGATCGAGAGCAGCAGCATATCGTCATAGTGGAGCAGAGCATTTTTTGGGGATTTAATGGAAATGTCGCAGATCTTGCCTTTCGGCAGATTCAACATCTGAGTGGAGGTTTCAGGGAACCGCTTGTGGAGTCGATGCTGAAAGACATGATGGTGCTGCCAGATTCATCGGCAGCGAACAGCAGTTTTTTCTTCGCGCTAACGGCGATAAAAGTCGGGTTTGAGCCGGGCGTTGCCATCGAATTTAATAAGGTTGATGCCCCGCTGCTTTTATCAAATTTATAAACATCGATCTTCGCGCTGCGCCTTTGCCAATTCCAGTGCCCAAGCTAGAGCCAAAACCGGATCCCAAACCAGAACCCGCACCTGAAGAACCTAGTAGGGATTGATGCTTTGCAGGTTACGATGAAGGTAAGAAAATTTTCGAACACAGCTTATAAGCTCGATCGGATCGATCGGTTTGGTGATGTGAGCCACAAAGCCAAGCTGATGCGTTCGTCTTTTTTCTTCGAGCATGGCGTGTGCTGTCAGCGCGATAATGGGCGGCTGATAATGATTGCTTTTGAGCCTTTGAAAGGCTTCGTAGCCATCCATTAAAGGCATCTGAATATCCATCAGGACAACATCGTACATCCCGGCCATTGCCATATCAACCCCATCCCGCCCATTCCCCGCTGTCTCGACTTCGGCTCCGTAGTATCCGAGCATGTTGGAAATCAGCAGGCTGTTATCTGGAGCATCCTCGACGAGAAGAATCTTGACACCGTTCAAGACATCCCGATGCAGACTCAAGGTTTCTGCAGGCGCTATACTTTCGTCCGCTTCGCTGGCGATATCGACTTGGACCTCTATGAGGAAACAACTCCCGCGCATGGGTTCACTGCCAAGAATGCTAATGTTTCCACCCAAAGCCGAAGCCAGGCGACGTGAAAGAGCCAGTCCCAGACCCGTTCCACCGTATCGCCTTGATGTGCTGTTGTCGGCCTGTACGAAGGGTTGGAAAAGACGATTCATCTCGTCCCCAGTCAGACCAATACCCGTATCTTCGACTTCGATTTTAAGCAGATTGTCACCACTATCCTCCACCACCCGGGCAAAGACCTTGACATGGCCATAGCTCGTAAACTTCACCGCATTGCCAATAATATTGACCAGAATCTGTCTCAGACGTACAGCGTCGGTGACCAAACTGTCAGGTGTGTTCTCGGCCGTATCAATCAACAGCTCGATACCTTTGTTCGCAGCCGAATCTTTAAATATAAGCATCACATCGGTGAGCAAAGCCCGCAAAGAAAAATGGCCATTTTCGGTGGCGAGTTTACCCGCCTCGACTTTCGAAAGATCGAGGATGTCTTCGATGAGTTTCGTCAGCGCTTTGCCATTGCGATTGATGATATCGATGAAGCCGCTTCTTTCCTCATGACTCAAATCCTCTTCTTTCAAAAGATCGGTATACCCCATGATCGCGGTCAGAGGTGTGCGAATCTCGTGACTCATATTGGCAAGAAATGCACTTTTCGCTTCATTCGCGCGCTCGGCATTTTCCTTGGCCAGTTGAAGTTCGTCCTGGACGCTCTTCGTTTCGCTGACATCGAGGCAGGTGCCGTGCATTCGGATCAAGATACCGAACTCGTCATATTGATAACGTCCCCGACCTTCGATCCAGGTGATTTTCCCTGTGCCGGATATCACTCGATAGATCCCATGAAAAGGCTTCCCTTCGGCAAGACAGCCAGCAAAAGTCTCCTCCACCCGCGGGCGATCATTCGGATGAATTCTCATCAAGGTGTCGGCCTGCGCCCCTCCGTATTGTCCAGGAGGATAATCAAACTGCTTTCGGTAGGTCTCGCTCCACTCACAATGTTGGGTGCGAAGATCATACTCCCAAAATCCGAGCTGACTCGCCTCGACGGCCAGCATCAGGCGCGATTCACTGATCTCGGCATCCCGCCGACTCTTCTCAATGGCAAATTCTGTCATCTTCGAAGCTGTGATGTCATGCAGGGCAATGACTACGGCCGAGGGATGACCTGACATGGGAGGTAAAGGATCGGCATTGGCCGAAATAAAGAAATCGCCGCGCTGAGTCCTCAGTTGAACGATTTCGTCCCTAATGGTTTCGCCGCGGGCCGCTCGGGTCGTCGGAAATTCATCAAAACTCAAACGGCGGCCTTTGTCATCGATCACATGAGGACTGATTCCCTGGTCCTTCTCGAGCGCCCAAGAATCATTGAACATATCGCTTGCCAGGTCGTTGCTAAAGAGGAGCGCGCCGGTACCGGTCTCCACCAAAACCAGACCCACGGGCATGCAATTCAATATCGATTCGAACCAGAGTTTTTGGCTTTCTGTCGCTCTTTTTGCATAGACCTGATCGGTTATTTCGAGAGAATAGGTAAGAACAGCTTCGATCTTTCCGCCTTCTCCCCTTCTCGCCTGACGAACAATCCTAAAAAATCTTTCCCGCACGGGATCAGAAAACGATTTTTCTGAAAGATCGATCGTGAGACCATCCTCCCAAATCCGCTCGTATTCATCCCAGTCGTCACCCTTTGGAAATTCGGGAAAGGCCTCCTCCCGGGTTTTGCCAAGGATGAAATCCTGAGTTTTCCCTAACATGGCACAGTACTGTTTATTGGCGATAACAAAGCGATGCTCGCCTGCGGACATGATACTGACAGAAAAGGGGGCATGATCAATAATTTGAGCTAACCAGTCCTTTTCCTGTTGCAGCAGTCTCAGGGCAGAATCACGCTCTCCGATAATCTTCTTCCGCTCGGCTTCAAATTCCTGCATAGCCCCGTTGGGCCTTTGATCACGATCTTTCCACGATGTCAAAAGGCCTCGGAAATAGGACGCGAGACGAGGCTCCTCTGCAATGATCTTACTGTAGTAGACTCGGTAGCGCTGGTCATTTTCGTAGGAAATTTCTGGATGAACCTTGACCCATTGCATGCTGGTCCGGTTGTAGCTGAGCAGGAGAATCAGTTGATTAAAGAAAGAACCGGGAAGAACTGCTTTCAGTTTGGTAGCCGTTTGTCCCCCATCCTGCTCAAAAAACATAACCAACGCGGCATCGAGTAAAACATCTTCAAGATCCGAATTCGATGCAGGCCAAATCTCAACTCCACTATCTACGGGAAGCTTTTGGAGAAACTTAAGACCCGACGGAACCTTGTGTAAATCAGGAAGAGTCTTGGTCAGGACATTGAGGATATCGGCGCCTCCCACTCCAAGAGGACTCAGAGTGGAAGCATGGCAGAGAAGACAATAAGGAATCTCAAGCTGTTGGCCCAGCAGGGCTCCCAGCTTCTCTTTGAACACAGGAGGAATGGTGCTGGTTAGATAAGCTGACCAGGCCTGATGCCAAAGATTCTCAAGCACCGCAGCGCTGTCGAGCGCGGGTTCAAAAAACGGCGGAAAGAACCCAACACATTGAGTGATTTCATCGGTGATTTCTTGAATCGTGCGTAACTTAGGCAAAAGAAACTCCCTCACACCTTTCGCGTTCAGCCTGGACTAAGACTGGAACCTGCCCCATCTTAGACCGGCTCACACCAAGTGACTACGGTAAAAAAGAAAAGTTTCGCTTAAAATCTTCCTCCCCGATCCCGATGGGTAGAGAGACCCATTCTTGGCAAAATACCTAAAAATACGACCCACAGTTTTTTACGCTTATTCTCTATTACAACCGATATGTCGTATACTTAGGAGTATCGATAGATTTATATATTGAAATATATTAATATAGTTTGCCACGAGACCGATAAGTCTGTTAGTTTGGGAACTTCGAATGCCAACAGGAAGTGATAATGTCCGTCCATGCTAGACAGGAAGACACGAAAAGACAGACTGGGAACGCGGAAGCGCTCAGCCCTATTCTCGCGACTCTCTGTAAAGCTGCATCGGATCCTTTGCGCCTCGATATTATGCGTGTGCTGAGCCATGATTCCTTCGGAGTTCAGGAGCTGGCCACTATTTTTGCGATGCCCCAGCCTGGCATGAGCCACCACCTGAAAGTCCTTTTAAAAGCGGGTCTTCTTGCCACCAGACGACAAGGCAACAGCATCTTCTATCGTCGCGCGCTTCTCAAGAGTGAGAGCGAGTTCTTCGATTTCCAAACAAGTCTCTTCGCGACCATAGGTACTCTGCCTCTTGCCGAAGAATATATTCGTCGTATAAATAACATTTGTGAAGACCGCGCCTCGCAGTCGAGACAATATTTTGAGCGGAACGTCGACAAATTTGAAGAAAACCAGGGCATGCTCTGCGAGTTGTCGCAGTACCTGCCCAATCTTCGGGAAATGCTCGACCTCACCGAACTCAAACATTGTTCTCAGGTGATGGAAGTCGGTCCCGGTCAAGGCGCTTTGTTAAAAGAACTGTCCAAACGCTTTGATCGACTCGTGGCTCTCGATAATTCGGGAGAGATGCTGGCTTTCACCAAAGATAAGGTTTCGAGTCGCGACAAGATTTGTTTCGTACAGAGTTCGCTCGAAGCCTACGAACCTGAAGGTGAGCGCCTCGATGCGGTCGTCTTGAATATGGTGCTTCATCATATGTCCTCACCTCTGCAGGCGTTCCAAAAGATTCGCCATTTGCTGAGGACCGATGGTTTTCTTCTCGTCGCCGATCTCTGTTCGCACAATCAGGAGTGGGCACGCTCTTCCTGTGGCGACGTCTGGCTCGGCTTCGATCCTCAGGATCTTAAAGACTGGGCCTTGAGTGCCGGCTTCAGCGAGGATCAAAGTTTATATCTTGGTTTAAAGAATGGCTTTCAAATTCAGTTGAAGCTATTTCGCGCAATATAATTCATCTCATTGGTTTATAAAGGAATTAAGACATGACGAAAACAGATTACAAAGTTGCAGACATTAAACTGGCTGATTTCGGCCGCCGTGAAATCAAATTGGCTGAACGCGAAATGCCAGCTTTGATGGCTCTCCGCCGCAAACACGGCAAGGAGCAACCTCTCAAAGGCGCTAAAATTATCGGCTGTATTCACATGACGATTCAAACAGCTGTTTTGATCGAGACCCTGACTTTCCTCGGCGCTGAAGTTCGCTGGTCTTCCTGTAACATCTTCTCGACTCAGGACCATGCGGCTGCTGCCATGGCTGCTGTAGGCGTTGCCGTTTACGCTTGGAAAGGCCAGACCAACGAAGAAGGCGAATGGTGCATCGAGCAAACCATCCTCAAAGATGGCAAGCCTTGGGACGTCAACATGGTCCTTGACGACGGCGGCGATCTCACAGGTATGATTCATGAGAAATATCCTCAGCTCCTCGATAAAATCCACGGTATCACCGAAGAAACAACCACAGGCGTTCACCGTCTGATGGAAATGATGACCAAAGGCGCCCTTAAAGTGCCTGCGATCAACGTCAACGATTCGGTTACGAAATCGAAAAATGACAACAAATACGGCTGTCGTCACAGCTTGAACGATGCAATCAAACGCGGTACCGACATGCTCATGTCCGGTAAAAAGGCTTTGGTTGTCGGTTACGGTGATGTGGGCAAAGGCTCGGCACAAAGTTTGCGTCAGGAAGGGATGATCGTAAAAGTTACTGAGATCGATCCTATCTGCGCTATGCAAGCTTGTATGGACGGCTATGAAGTTGTCTCGCCTTACAATAAAGGTATCAACACCGGAACAGCTGACGGCGTTGACAAGACTCTTCTCGGCACGATCGACTTGATCGTCACCACGACAGGGAATATCAACGTTTGTGACAAACACATGCTCACCGCTGTAAAATCCGGCGCTGTTGTTTGTAACATTGGTCACTTCGACAACGAAATCGACACCAAGTTCCTCCGCGAGAAATTCGAATGGCAAGAAGTGAAAGCACAGGTTCACAAAATCTTCCGCGATTCCAAAGACGAAGAGAACTTCATCATCCTCTTGTCGGAAGGCCGCCTCGTGAACCTTGGCAACGCCACGGGTCACCCTTCCCGTATCATGGACGGTTCGTTCGCGAACCAGGTCATGGCGCAGATGCACCTTTACTCGAGAAAATGGGCTGACAAGAAAAACGAGCCAATCTTCGTTAAAGTCCTGCCTAAGATCCTGGATGAAGAAGTTGCCCGTAATATGGTTGAAGGCTTCGACGGCGTCATCACTCAGTTGACACCTGATCAAGCGAAGTACATCAACGTTAAAGTCGAAGGTCCCTACAAACTCGACGAATACAAATACTAAGATCTATTCTTAAAACAAGACGCCCCGCTTGAGTTTCGGCTCAAACGGGGCGTTTATTTATTTGGTCTGAGAGGCTTAGATAACAGCCTCGACGATACTGATCAAGGGGTGCGAGAACGTTCGTCCAAGGCGAAAGCCATTGGCCAAAAAGAGTTTTTGAATCTCATCCCGCGAACGCTTGCGCCCATTGGTGCAGGCGACCAGCATCTGCGCGTCAGAGGCAGGTCAGAAACCACGCGCATCATTTTGGGAATTCCACGCTGGAAAAAGTTGTGATTTCGGAAATGCTGAAATAATCATTTACCCAAAAAAAGAAGCCCAGACCGATCCGGCTCTGGGCTTCTTTACGTTTGGTCTTAACGGCGACGCGGAGGAGGCGTCTCTTCCTCGGTATTATCAAGCATGGTGTCGATGATATCGAGGTAAAGTCCGATTACGAAGGCTTCCTGGTTGTGGAGGACCGCTTCGGTAATCTCTGTCGCACTCACGTTCTGGAGAATCTCCTGACGCAAATCAAGGACCTGTTGTTTGTCGCTTGGTTCGAGAGCGAAAGGCCCAAGAGCCAAAGGACGGGTGCGGGCATCGCCGATCGGCAGCATGATCGAGCCGATGATGATGTCGCCTTTTCTAAGACTGGTCGAAGCTGCATCTTCATCGACGTCCAGAGACTTCTCCTGCAGCAGATCGAAGAGCTTGAGGCTTTTGCCCGGCTGACTCTCGAGAACTTCAAAGAAGCTGAGGGGACGGCGGTTAGAAGCCGTGATGAGGTCGGCTAACTCAGGGGCCAGGCTTCCGCCATGGCTTTCCATAAACGCTTCCGCCACAGTTTTGTTCACCGGAGACTCTGGAATAGGGCGCGGATCTGTCGGTTCGATCGTCCAGTTGAAGAGGAACCAGGGAAGGAAGAAAGGATTTAAAGGATCGCCGGCATCAAACTCAATGGCGCCTTCGTCATCGAGGAAGAGGAGGAGCGCCTGGTCGATTGCATCTTCGCCAAACACTTCGTCCGCGAAAGGCAACATGCGTTCCATCAGAGCGGCTTCGCGCTCGCGGAAGAGACGGTTGCCGTTCCGGCTATCGTTTTCTTTGAGTTCACAGCATTTCTTATATTTTAGACCGCTCCCACAGGGGCAGGTATCGTTACGTCCAGCTTTCATAGCCGTTCTCCTAAAGGATCGAAAAGAAACTGCACCTTAAATGCATTTTCGCGAGTAAGCCAGTCAAATAGGAGGGATTTCGCAGCAATTTCCTGGGATTTGGGGGATTAGACCGTCTATGATGCCATTTTGGCACTAAATTTAACCTTGAAGGGGCAGATTGAAATGCGATAATGGGCAAAGTCGCGAAAGCGCCTTCTTAAAGACAGTACTCTTCATCATAAGAGGCCCAGCCATGCCACTCAACAAACCCATTTTTGAACTCGTCGAGGAAATACGGGATCTGGCGGAAAAGGCGGGCAAGGAAGATGCCCGCAATGCTCTAAGTTATTGTCTGAAGCAATTGAAAATTGCAGTCAGTGCGCGGCGTCAGACAGAGGAGGATGATTCCGATAGCAACGAAGAGGAATACCATGAGCTCTGAAGCACGTTACTTTTCTTCATAAAAAAAACGGAGCTGGAAATAACCCAGCTCCGTCTCCATACCTTGCCCTCAGGCAACATAATTAAAATTAAAACTGCGACCAGAGTTGCTGATTCGTCACTTCATGATGGAAGAGAACTTCCCCCGTCTTGATTTTTGCGCCCAAAGCCTTAGGGGAACGATCGGAGATCATATGCTTGATTTCAGCATATTTCCCATGAATGCGCTCGCCCATGATCTCTTTCAGCCAAGCCGAGTCTTCGAAGTTTTTGATCGCGTCCTGAATGTTATCCGGGAGAACGCGGTCTTGACGTTTACGATTGTGCTCGATCGCTTTCGTGTCCATAGGACCTGCGACAAGAGTCTGTAGCACGGTGTAGAAGGTCAGGTATGGATTGGCATCGGGAGCCACCGAACGGATCTCGATACGAGCCGATTTTTCGTTGCCGATAGGAATGCGAATCATAGCCGAACGATCGACCGCCGAAGTTCGGATTTGGTTCGGCGCTTCGAAGTGTGGATCCAGGCGACGGTAGGAGTTGACCGAAGGATTCAGAATCAGACAAAGGCCATCCGCGTGAGCGAGAAGACGATCGATAGCATTCCAGCCGGGAGGCGAGATCAAATCAGGACCTTTGGGATCCCAGAAGATGTTCTTACCATTTTTGGAAAGCGAGATGTTGGTGTGCATACCGCTACCGTTGATACCGACCTTAGGCTTCGGTAGGAAACTGGCGGTATAGCCCATATTCGAAGCGACAAGACGCGCGAGGAGCTTGTAGGTCTGAACCTGATCCGCAGCGATCAGCGCATCGGTGTATTTATAGTTGAGCTCGAACTGGGACGGAGCCACTTCAGGGTGATCTTTTTCGTTTTCAAAGCCGAGAGCGCGTTGCGCTTCCGCAAAACGATCGATGAATTGACGAAGTGGAGCGGTTGGAAGTGTGTTGAAGTAACCGCCTTCCGACACGAACTGAAAGCTTGCGTCGTCCTGATAGGTCTGCTCGGCGTTGAGGCCTTTGAAGAGGAAGCCTTCGACTTCAACCGCAAAGTTGGTCGTAAGACCCTGCTCCGAACGAATCTTCTCGTTGAAGAGCTTGAGCTGTCCGCGCATGTCGGCATCATAGAACTTGCGATCGCGATCTTGAATCAGGGCATAGACCATGACTTTACCAGGGCCGAAGACGTCGCTTGGCAACCAGCGGAGGGTACCCCAATCGATGGCGAGGCGAAGATCCGACTCAGACTGAACAGAGAAACCACGAATCGACGAACCATCGAAGGTGAGGTTGTCGTAGGACTGGATAAGAAATTTTTTGTCGTAGTCAAGCATATGGAATCGGCCTTCAAGATCCGAAAAGCATACGGTGACGGCTTTAAGACGCTTCTCATCAGTCAAATAGCGGAGGTAGTGTTCCTGTAGGCTTGAATCGCTATCACCATTGGCCATTTTTGATTTGGCCTGGAGGTTAAGCTCTTCCAACTGTTCGTAGGGGATCTCGGAAAAATTCTTGATCTTAATCTCACCCATAGCTGACCTCTCGACTGTTGATGATGTCCAATATGCGTCAGACCTGAGGCAGGTGAATCGATGTTCATCAAACTCAGGCTCAAATCGGAAGCTTTTCGTTACAGTACGTTTTTATAGGATAAGTAAAAGAAAAGAACCGCAATTTTCATGAAGGCGGCACAATTTTCCGAAAGCTTTTGCCGACGCTTGTGTAAGACCAGCGGGAAAAGCATCGAACAAATACTTTTTGACAGAGTTTTGCTGCGGGTCATTTGTTTTTAGGCGAACAAATATGCACTCGAAAAAAGGCGGGAAATAGAAAAAGGCCCCGCGAGTCGCGAGGCCTTGAGGATCTTAGTGGTGAGCCGGAGAAACCGGCTTCACACCCATTTCGTCGAGCAAACGTGTTGCATTGTCGAACTTGTCGAGGACCCAAAGCATATAGCGAGCGTCGAGATGGATAGAGCGGGTAAACGCCGGATCGAAGGCCCAGTCTGAGATCACTCCGTCGATGGTGCCGTCAAACACGAGGCCTGTGAGTTCGCCCTTGCTGTTTAGGGTAGCCGAACCGGAGTTGCCGCCCGTGATGTCCAGATCAGCAAGAAAGTTGACCGGTACAGTTCCGATGCTATCGAGTTTGTATGAGCCATAGTCTTTCTTGGCGATCAGTTCCATTTCTTTTGGTGGAACGTTGAAAGGCTCTTTGCCAGTGTTCTTGCCAGCCACTTCTTCGAGCTTGGTGAAGGGACCGTAAGATATGCCTTGGCGGTTCTTGTAGCCTTGGACCGTACCGTAGGTGATGCGAAGGGTTGAGTTTGCATCGGGATAGATAACTTTGCCTTCTTTGGTCCGTTGGGCCACAAGACTCTGCATGTATTCCGAACGGATTTTCTGGAAACGGCCCGAACGATCTTTCTCAGCGTTCTCAAGTTTGATGCCGTCATCGTACATGGCAATCGCCATCTGCATGAATGGATCTTTAAGACCTTCGAGAGTCTTTCTGTCCGCATTCATAAGTTCAAGGCGCTTCGCTTCGTTGATCAACACGCTTGCCTTGTAGTAGTCGGCTAGAGTGGTCGAAAGCTTTTTCGAATCTTCTTTGGCCAGAGTCTGAAGAGACTTCGGCAAACGCGCGACCAATGTTTTGTAGGCTTTATGCACATCGCTCAATCCCAGTTCCCAGAGAGCCTGATCCACTTTCGGATCAAACCGGCGAGTCAGCGCCTCGAGTCCCTGACGAAGGAATGTCAGGTCGCGCTCCTGGTAGCCTGCTTCGCGATCACTATCTTTCTTTTCTTTTTCGCGAGCCAGACGGTAGAGGCGTTGAGCGGCTTTCAGAAGGTCTGAATCCGACGCTTTGCGAACAGCCATGTTGAATTCATCGGCCGATTGATCTTCTTTGATCAGCTTGTTGAGAGCAGCATAGTCAGCCATCGCTGTCACATTTTTGCTCGATTTGAAGGCCGCGAGGAGCGAAGCTTCAGCCGCTTTCTTCTGGTCGAGAAGCTTGATGGCTTTATAGCCTTCCTGCTTGCCTTCGATGTTTTTTGTCGTGTTGCTCATACCGGCGAGTTGGTTCGCATACTTGATACCAAGCTCAGCGTCCTTCGCTTTGAAGCCATTGACCAAAGCGATACGGCGATCCAGATAGTCTTTGGTTTTGAGGTTGGCGATTTCGAAGGTATACCCAACTTCCTCCGCCAGGCGATGGCGGTTGGTGCGACCCGGATAGCCTGCGACCATAACGAAAGAACCGTCGTCCACACCTTTGGTGTCAACCTTCAGGAAACCTTTGGGTTTGAAAGGCACGTTGTCTTTGCTGAATTCAGCGGGAAAGCCTTTTTTATCGACATAAGCGCGATAGAAGGAAAAGTCACCGGTGTGACGCGGCCACATCCAGTTGTCGATGTCGCCACCGAACTTGCCGATGGATGAAGGCGGGGCTTGAACCAAACGCACATCTTTGATCTCAAGTTGTTTGGTGAGGCGATAGCTACTTTCACCCAGGAACGAGTCGATGCGGCAACGGTAGCCTGCAGTCTTTTCGCAATCCGCGATCAGATCCTTGCGGCGCTTTTCAATCGTCTCGTATCGCGCGAGGCCGTCCACTTTTGCCAAACCCTTGAGGATGTCCTGGGTCAGGTCTTTAATACTTTCGGTGACATAGATGCGCGAGCCGGGAGCGGCTGGCAGTTCATCGCCGAGAGACTTCGCGTAGAAGCCGTCCTCGATATAATTTTTGTCTTTGCTGGAATTGAACTGAATCGAACCGTAAGCGCAGTGATGATTGGTCACGACCAGGCCGATTTCGGAAACGAAGGATGCACTGCAGCCGCCAAGGCTCACGATGGCATTCATCGGAAAGGATGTGAGATCGCTCAAGCTTTCTGGCTTGATGGACAGGCCTTTAGCCTTCAAATCTTTCTCGATCAGAGGCAATTGCTCCGGCTGCCACATGCCTTCAACAGCAAGTGCCGCACCGCTCGTTAGACCCAAAGATAGCAGTAGGATATTAAAGGTACTTCGACGCATTCTATATAACCCCCATAGATACTCACCCGTAAATTAACAGGCTCCCATCGAATGGTGTAGTCATTCCTGCTCGCAATACGCCGTTAAATACCCGAAATTTGTGTTATGGGGAGAGCAAGCTACGGCAAAAGTATTATGCCTCCATATGGGAGAGCTTTTTCGAAGCAAAATCGCTCTTTGAAAAGGAAAAAGGCGACGCGAAGGTCGCCCCTTTTGCGTTAGAAGTCTGAGGCTCCGCCGAATCGACAAACTTCTAGGCGAAACGACTGCGATCCCGAACATGGATGCCGGTATGTTTATTCATACCCTCTTGGTAAT
The DNA here is from genome assembly GCA_014377445.1 of Oligoflexus sp. Taxonomy (GTDB): domain Bacteria; phylum Bdellovibrionota_B; class Oligoflexia; order Oligoflexales; family Oligoflexaceae; genus Oligoflexus. The sequence continues at coordinate 71,446 of JACMPP010000050.1, read as the reverse complement.
CTTTCAAAACGACGGTTTGCAGCTTGGGTTTACGAGTGGACAAAAAGATCCGTCCCAGGACAAAACCAACGCCGACCGCACCCAAAGCAAAGAGGTAGGGATTGGCTTTCACGTTGCGATCGACCACGAAGACTTCGTGCTTGATGCTATCCCCCACGGACACTGCGGTGGACTTCACCGACGCCGCCGTAGACTTCACCGATGCCGAGACATGCTCAACGTTCGATTTCACACCATCGGTCAAATTATGAATCCGGTGGGTCATGCTTTCGCGGCTTCGACGCAACGTGTCCGTTAGCTTATGCACATTTGTTTCGGTGTTTTCATGCTCCCAAGTCGTCTCCGTCGCGTAAACCATACCGTCATCAACAGCTAGGGCAACGACAGTCACTTCCAACTGAGATGGATTGGAAACGTCGGTGAGCGAAGTTACGAAGTCGTCGGGATTCTCGCGCAGATAGACATCGCCTTTGGCCGTCGACAGGAGTGAACCCACCTCCTTCGGAAAACCCTCTTGATTGAGATTCAACAGATCCTGCTCGGTTTTATGATCACCATATTTTTCAGCCATGTTATGTCTCCTGTTAAATAGCAAACTGTCCCCGATGGCGCTTGGCGCCAGGAGTTCTTTCAATCCTGACATAATCGGCTCCGTTGACGATATCCCCTAATGGGCCTAGAAAAGGTTTTTATTATTAATTACATATAGTTATAGATTATGTTCAGTTTTATCTCCAGTTGCCGATAAACCGAGTGGAAAACTCGAATCATTCCGCGAATATATTTGTGGAAGAGAAAAAACATGGTCTTAAGGCGGGGGAGCAACAGCGATGAGCTTTCAGAGATTTCCCATGGCTCTCACTGCGGCTCTCGTGCTGGCATCGCTTCAAAGCTGCGTGCCTTATAAAAAGTCTTCGCTACGCTTCGGATCCGGCGATCAAAAAGCTGTGACCTGCGCAGCTGGCGAAGTTGTCGAAGATGGGGCCTGAGGGGACCTTGGGTGACCCGCCTCCTCCCGATCCTGGACCTGTCAACGGGCAAGCTCCGGTTCCGATCCCGGTTCCATCGCCAGTACCGAATGTCCCCGCAACCTTTGATGTGTCGGTGACGACTCTGGAGCACCCCATTGCGATCCGCTTCAAGGCTTCTTAATGTGCTCAGGCGAAAAGCATGAGCACTACACGAACGGCGCCGGGATCTTCGTTTGGCACAAAAACTCCTTCGATGACATGCAGAAGCAGGAAGAAAAAATGATAAGCAATAAAAATTTCAACCTTACCGGGAGCGGTTCCAAAGGAGCCAATCGGCGCGCCGCGACCTGCAATGGATTCTATTAATATTTGGGGTAAATATGGAAAAACCCTTCGAATGAAGGGCTTTTTTTGGGCTTGGAATTAGCGTTTAATTTGCTTGAAAGCCATCAACTCTTCAGCCAGATCGTCGATCGTCTTTTCCATCACGGCGATCTTGTCGTCGAATGATTTCGACTCCCGCTTCTGGCTTGAAATATTGCGCGTCTGCTTTTTGAAAGTCTTGTCTTTGTCATCAAGCTGCTTTTTCAAACGTTCGTTCTTCTCGACTTCATATTCGAAAAGCTTTTCCAAATCTTCGTAAGGACCGGGCGCACGGGCTTTTGCCTGAAGCTTCTCGATCTCTTTTTCAAAATCCTCGATCTTCTCTTCGTACTGCTTGATGTCGCGCTTAAGATTCTGAACATCCCGTTCGCGTTTGCGCAGCGATTTGTCCTTGTCGTCGAGCAAACTCTTAAGCTTGCCGACTTTCTCGACCTCGGCCTCGAAGAGACTTTCGAGTTCAAGATAAAGCTCGTTCTTCTCGCTCGACGCCTTGGACAGGCCATGCTCGCCGAAGGAGAGATAATCCCCGAGATTCTTCTCGAGGAACTTTTGTGCCATACGAAGCGCCGCGAGCGCTTCAGCATCGTTTTGGCTGGATGTGAGATTGAGAAGCTTTAGGATCTTGGCAGAATCGGACATGAGACCCTCAGTTTGTTCGCCTGAGTGTATCGAGAACGAAGGACGAGGTCAGCTAGTAATTGTGTCGCGAAATCCATAGCTGCACCACTCGGCAGACTGACTTAGGCGGCCGTAGAATCCGTGATGTAACAATCGCGTCCTTCTTCTTTGGCTTGATAGAGCAAAACATCCGCGCGCTTGATCCAATCGTCGGTCTTCTCATAAGGACGGGATCCCGCCACGCCGATCGAAACTGTAATACGCAGGGACACGGTCCCAAAAGTCATCGTCGTTTTACGCAGGACAGCCACGAAGCGAGCGGCTTTCTCCGTAGCTTCCTTCAGATCACTGTCACTCATCAAGACCACAAATTCCTCGCCACCGTAACGGGCAACGAAGTCGGTCCGGGAGGGAAAGTTTTGAACGATCGTCTTGGCGAATTGCTGGAGCACTTTATCGCCGATGGGATGCCCGTAGGTATCATTCACGTGCTTGAAATGATCGATATCAAAAATCAGCAGGCAGGACGTTCGTCCACTCAATTGAGCTATTTGCAATGTCTTGGCGATCTCGCCATCGAAGGCTTTGCGGTTGTAGACCTGAGTCAGACCATCAAGTTTGAGTTCGGTCTGCGTGATATAGAGTTCATTCTGGAGACGGGATAATTGTCTTTGAAAATTCGCCTGCATCTCGCTGCTGAGTCTTTTTCTCTCCTGGCTCATCTGATTCTGCAGGACGATCCAGTCTTTGACGGCCAGTTTTAATTGCAGGATGTCATCGCTATCGAGAGCTCTTATCATCTTGTCTTTGATGCCATCGAGCTGGTCGCTTTCTTTGTTCATAACCGACAACTGATCCATGACCTGATTAAGGCTTGACCAGAGAAGGGAACGAAGGCCGAGAATATATTGATCAAGGTGAAGAGTCTCCTGGCTGCGAGCCTGCTCGAAGGCGCTTTGCAGCTTCTCAAAAGCCGCATGCACATCCACTGAGTTCTTCGCCTGAATGACTGCGTCCACGAGGGTTTGCAGACTGATACCGGGAAGGGTTCTCAAATCCACATGATTGGTATTCAGAAATTCGCTGACGCGACGATTGAAATTTTGCCAAAGTCCAGCAGCTTCCTCTTGCGTTGCCGCAGAGTTAGCGTTGTCCGCACCGCTTTTCTTCTTACCAAACATGCGCTCATCTCCTAAGACCAGAGTACTCTATCGGCCGATTGAGTCTTAGGATTGAGCGGCATTGTTCAAGAGTATTCGGAAGCGGCGCTCCGCCTAAGTCACAAAGAAAAAATACTTCGAATCTGGAGTTTCAGGCCGGCCTCGAAAGCGGCCATAGCCCTAGGCCTGGGCCGATTCCAGGTCGTTACCTGTATGCAAACAGAGTCAAGGTCAAGAGGACCACCCAAAACAGAGACGAAACGACTCGTTTATCACCGTCTATTCACGGAATATTAAGGAAAAAGGGGCTATTTGGAAAAAGTCCTATCAATCTCCAAGGCTGGCGATTTTGGTGATGCTTCGATGACCTTGAAAGAGTAGACCTCATGCGCCTTGTGGGCCATCGGCCACAAACCATAGATCAAAGGAATTACGTCATGTCGAAAATCAATTTGCGAATTTCAGGAATTGCAGGTCGTACCTTACGGAACGACACCGGCGACCCCAAACACTCCGGTCTCGTCGAACCCTGGCACTCTACCGGCAGTCCCGTTGCCGAGCCCAACGCCTGTGGTGGAACTTCCCGATGTACCGACGCCTATTACTGGCGCCCTTCTCTATTGCTTCAAAGATAAAATGGATGGTGCAAAGGCCACAGTGCTTGGTGCCGTCGAAGAAAAGTCGACGAAGAAACCCATCAGCCTTGCAGGCACATACGTTTCCCACAAGTTTGATGCAGCGGCACCTTCAGCTTTGAAAGTCACTGTTAAAGAACTTTTAATCGCGAGCTACTGGCACGTGGAATATACGATCACAGGGACCTCTGATGAGATTGTCACAGCCGTTGTGAGCACTGCCTCCTCACCGCGACAGTGAGATTTTTGCCTCCCTCTTGCCAGACTTTGAGAGAGTCACCAAAATAACCACAGCGATAAAATATTTCTATTTTTGCTGGGAAATTCTCGCCTATTCCATGTGAGCTAGCCCCTGGCTCATGATCGATAGTTTCATGGAGCATCAAAGTATGCGCTTATCCTTAGATCGTTCTCTCATTTGCGGCCTTCTCCTTTCCAGCCTGATCCTTTCATGCAAGAAGAGCAAAGCAGCAAAAGCCGACGACTTCATTTACAGCACGGACGAAGTCGAGCAGTCGATTGCGGGATCCTATAGCGCTGTAAACGCCCGCATCGGCCAAATCAATATCATCGGCTCGGCAGCGACGCCGCTCAGAGCCGTTCTGAAATCCACGGCAGGCTTGAAGCTGGCCGATTTACAGGCCGACCCTTGGGACAGTGCGATTTGGAGCACAAACGAAATCTTCAATTGTTTTGGACCCTGCGATGAAGAAGGCCATAGCAATACACCCTCGCAATTCGTCGCCCAGGCGATCAACTCCGACCCTCAAGGCTCACCCATGGGCGCGGTGCAGGAATCCGTTGGCATCCTCTGCCTTCTCAGCCAGATCTTCGACAACAGCACAGGTCTGCCTTCCGCGGGCACGAAAACCGTGAGTTTCAATGAGGACCTCCGGAGCGATCTGGCGAGCGCCTGCCCTGCGGTGGAACTCGGTGAAACGGATTTTGAAGCGACTATCACGGTCTCGGATCTCACCGGGACCATGTTTGATAAAAAAATAGACTTCACCCGCTCGGGTCAAAGCGGAACCACCATCTATATTCGCAGCAACGATAAGTTGGTGAATGTTGGAAACTTCGTAGGATCGGCGGTCTCGGTTCGTCGCAGTATTCTCAGCTACAACAAAGAAAGCAAAATCTTTCGATTCGAACTCATCGACATGGACATTCCGGGCGACATCAATAAGAGCCTCAATTTCTATCGTGGTTTTATAGACGAAAATACCAACGAAATGAGCTTTACGGCAGTCATGGGCAGCAATTTCAAAACAGCGGATCGATGGCAGAACCTGTCTTTCCTGACCGTCAACGGTCAGTTTGAACAAACCGAAATTGGCGCCTCGATCAGTCGTCAGAATGCTCAGTCCACATTTGAAAATAAATTTATCTGCTTCAAGGCTGAGAATACAACCTTCGTCAACAACACAGCCTGTACCGAAGACACAACCAACAATCGCAAGAGTAGCTGGAGCTATACGAACCAACTCTTTATCGACTTCGCGGCCAAGTCCCCCGCCGACTGGAAGATGACCGAAAACACCGGCCTCGCAGAATTCGACGCAACGACGATCTTCACTCTGGCACCCATTTACCAATAAAAAGTTTTCAGGTGAAATTTGCATGGCCTTGGGGATTCCCCGGGCCTTTTTCTTTGTGGGGACGAATCCGATATCAGAGGCCGATATCTACAATAACAGGAGCCGTTTCAATGGGATAAGCGCAATCCCAGCCAAGTTGCTCGGAGCTTTTCCCAAAAAATTCTAAGACTTTGATTGACTCGAGCGGGTTGACCATCTATAGCAGTGCCAGTTTTACCAAACACTTTACTTTGAGTGTTAAAAAGGTTTACAACTTCAGTCATTGGCGTCCTGGTCAACGCCAAAGACTCGCAACAGCTGCCAGAGGAGAATTACGATGAACTTTGCACTATTGGTCGAGAAGCTTTCCGAAGAAGATTACGACAAGGCCTCTGTGCGAAAAGGTTTGTCTGAGCAGTTGGTTCCAGAGATGCAAAAAGCTCTGAACGATCTTAAGAAAAAAACCGGCGTCTTCGCCTTCCGTCTCAATATCGATGAATTCGAAGCCGGCGAAGATTATGAGTGCGACTTTCAGGTGAAATGGGCTTTGAGCGAAGATTGGAGAAGCTTCGACGGTAACGTCCCTCCCCGCTTTGCCAAGTTCCGTGACGAAATCTATGAAGTCTCGGATGCCCTGGACACGATCGCTCCGATCCTGAAGAAGTCGATCAAGTTGACCAGCGAAACGGATCATTTGATCTGAGAGGCTCTCGATTCGAACTACGTGTTTGCAGGCGACAGAGCATGTCGCCTGCAAACACGTTTTTTTTGACTTGTTTATCAATGATTATTCATCTCGTTAAAACCGAATCAAACTCGTCACGCAACGCCCGGCTCCGCTTCACGGCCGACCCGTAAGCAATCTCCGTCTGCCCGGCGAGTAGTCTCTTCATCGTCTCGATCAGACGCAAACGCTCTTTCGTCAGACCCACATCACAGGCAAAGGTCTGCAGTTTAGAATTCAGGCGACGCGCAGCAGCGAGCTTTTCTTTGTCGCGCCCGACGAATATTACGGTGTTGGGTTCAACAAGTCGGGTCGCCAGACCCAAACCAATACCGGACGCTCCGCCCGTGATTTCAATCGTATTCCCATGCCACTGCATATTAAAATCCTCCGCTGTGTGACTCCACTTTGTGGAAGAACTTCAGCATAAAGTTTGGCGCTGACTTGGGCTTTGGCAATTGCCTGAGAGTCGGTCTCTACCGCAGGAGCAGCACGCACTCCAGCTTACAAGCGTTACAGCTAATTGTGACATAAGCACCCGGTATGCATACCAGCTCTGCAGTATGAAAGACTTCTTTTCTGCAAGAACCCGGCAGAGCCTGATTCATTCTTTTCCTGTTTTGGGTTATAACTTCCTCCTTCGACTTCGCTTTCCATTCCATACCCACAGGAGAGGGCCACCCGATGAATCAGACAAGATTTATGTTAGACAAGTTGAAAAAGCTGCCTTTCGGTTTAACCGCGTTCAGCAAAGCCATCTGTTTCAAAGCCCCTTACTTTAGCAGTATCAGTCCCGTCTTCACCCTTCTGGAATCCGGTAAGGGCGAAGCCAGGATTCGCAATCGCCGCGCTCTTCACAACCACCTGGGCACAGTGCATGCGATCGCTATGGCCAACCTCTGTGAATTCGTCGGCGGAGTCACCCTGGAAGTCTCTCTTCCCGATAGCCATCGCTGGATTCCCAAAGGCATGAATATCCAGTATCGCAAAAAAGCGGAAACCGATCTCGTGGCCCGCACCAGTTTTCCCCTCGACGCCTGGCCGGATTCCGGGTCATTTGTCGTTCATGTCGACATTTTTGACAAGAACGAGCAGATCGTCTGTGATGCGGATATTGAGATGCATGTGAGTAAAAAAAAGGACAAGGGATAAATAATTCGGCTCCGCTGGCTGAATCCAACTTCGTTATCTGACTCATAATCGCTCATTTTGTCTTGAATTGCAGTGACTTGAGAAAATTCGTTCGATGTTAGGCGACCATGGGAAGGAGATCAGCGAAATAACAGAGCTTAGAGAGACCTTTCTTCAAAATATCGAATGGCGATGATCGGGAATAAAGAATCCATCTCAAGACCCCACCGTTTTCGACCGACGAGTGACCTGAAACATTCCTAGGGGTCATCATGTTTTCTCTGAAGTTAATTTTAGCCGGTGCTCTACTCTTTGGTGGAGCCTCCCTTTCATTTGCTGGAGAATCGAAAGAGCCCGCCGCTTCGAGCGAACGAAAGAAAATCGCGCACCCCAAAGCTCACAAAAAAGCTCGGGTGAAAGCCAAAATCAAGAAGGCGGCTTTGACCGAAGCAAACTCTGGGAAGCCACGCAAAAAACATGCGAAGAAGAAGCTCGAAAGTTCCACCATGTTTCCACCTGACGATCATTGATATTCTCGTCTGAACTATCCCCGCAGCCCTTATTCGCATTGGAATCAGCGTGGACCTCCAAGCCTGCCGGCCCCACCTTAGCAGCTCTGTCGCCCTTTTCCCTCTTCGTCTACCTGCTCAGTCCCGGGCTCTTTCAAGAGTTGACTCGAATTCTGAAGACATTTTGGCAAAGGTTTAATCCGGTTTAAAAAAATCTGGTTTTGGCAGTTTATTTTTTTGATTTTTATTTTGAGAAACGTCTGAGTTTTTTCGCTGCCACTTGTATTCCTATGATCGCACAACCGCCCTGCTGCAAAATTCATCATCAATCTTGGCATCAATTTCGCTAAGAGACTTCCTTAAGGAAATTGTCTCTTTCAAATCGAGGAAAACTTTGATGAAACGCTTCATGATCTTCTATTGCCTTAGTGCTGCTGCTGTCTCTTGCAACAATGAATCTCAACAAAGTTCGGTTGTTAAATCCTATGCCAGCGATCTTAGTGACACGACAGGAAAGCTTGCGAAAACCTTTCTTTATCTAAGCGAAGCGGGCCAAATCGTTCAGAGAGAATGCCAAGTCGCAGCTCCAAGATCGGCTGCGGATTGCAGTAAGGTCCGTTCGACACGAGGTGCTGATGATTTTCGCCAGGCTGTGAAAAAAGATATTGAGCTTAGCCAATCGCGACTGAATCAAGGCCTTGGATCCCTCAACAAAGATCGTTCTCAAGTCCTCGGCAGAAAAGCGGACTTCGAACGTCAGGTGTCAGACCTCAAAGGTCAGCTCGATCGTTTGGGCCCCATTCCATCGGGCGGCAATCCAGGGGGATTCCTCGGCCAGGCCCTCGACTTTGCACGCACGGAACGAGACAAACTCAAAGCCCAGCTCGCCGGGACAAGCGATCCTGCCCTCAGAGCACAAATGCAGGAAGCCCTGCAAAACTTTGATATTCAAATCGCCCAGCTTGAAGCTCAGGCCGGTGGATCTGGCAATGATCCCAACGCAGCGGCACGCGCCGACCTCAACAAACGCCTGATAGCTGCCAAGCAAAGCCTGGATGCAGCCAATGCGGATCTCAGTGGCCTCGACAATAAAATTGCGGCAAGCAAGGCTCAGCAAAACATCGCTGGCGAAGAGCTAAGCACGCTCGATAGCGCCATGGAACGCCTCAAGCAAAGCGTCGTCTTCGATGCCCGCGATGCTTCCAACACTCTGCCAAGCGCCGAGAAACAGCTCGTCTCACGCTTTCACAAACTCTTCACCGAGAAGACGCCCGACTGCAATCAGCGCACCATCGATGGCTTGAAGGAACTGGCTATCGGCAATCTAGCTGTATTCACCAGTCGCGAAGCGCAAGTGGGAGGAGCCTGGCATTTCGGTGAAGTCCTTAAACCCCTGCTGGGCGGCAATCCAAATCCAAAACAAGTGGAGACTTTCGTGAGGGCCTGGGTGTCTCAATGGCAAACAGAATTTCGTTCCTCAAGTGGCGATCGGGCCGCTGCCCGCCCTGATTTCATGGGTGTCGTCGATCGCTGGAAAAATGCTTCGGGTGCGCGTGGCATCGATGGCCTTGATCTGCGCATCGCCCCTTTCCGACTGATCGCCATCACCAATCGTTTCGACCTCAGAAATCCCCTGATTTCGGGCAGCGCCGGCGAATCGCGCCTGGTCTACGGTCTCCTTGAAGAACCGACCGAACGTCCTCAGGATGAGGGCTTAGCAGTAAAGCCCTTCACTATGATCTTTGAATACAAGGTTGCCGTTGCGAGCGACAATGACCTTTCGAAATGGTTGAATCTCTGGCATGATCTCGGCACTCTGAATTGCTCGGAAGGCAATTGCACTGCTTATACAGACAAGTTGTCGAGCATCACGCGCATGTTCACCAAAAAAGAAGGCACCCTTCTGCGATCTTCACTGGGACAAGTTCGAACCAACGAAATCGCCTTTGGCAGTCCTTGGGAACAAAGAGAGTTCAATATCAGCAATGCCGGTGTTAACAGCCGTCTTCAGCAGGTCGATCCCAAACGGACGCCAGCGCAATCGGTTAACAATTCTCAGCAGCTCGCCGATTTCGTGAACAGCATCAGCCTCGAGAATATCAAAATCAGCAACTATGAAATCCCGAATAATATGCGTGCAGCGAAGGCTCAGGTCTTCGGTGCCAATCCTGAGTGGAAGGTCGCCGTCGACAGCGACAGGGCGCGGGCCTTTAATCTCAACACCTGTAACGGTTGTCACTCGGGTGACCAAGCTGTCATCGATGGCTTCTATCATGTAAGCCCTTTCAAAGGTCTGGGAGCCGCTTCGATGTCCTCGCATTTGAAGGATCAGGAGCTGCCTCGTCGCGCGAAACTCATGGCACCCTTCCTTGTCGCCCCCGAATGCGGCGCCGGCATGCCTTTTGATGCTCGCCTGGCGGCCGAAGGTCAGAGGATGCTGTCTCGTCCGGTCCATTAATCTGGCGCGGAAAGGATCCATACCACTCTGCAGACGCCAGCTCAAAACTGGCGTCTTTTCTTCGTTTTGGGAGGCTCACTGAGCGACTTCAACTCGCAAAAATACCTCCTTCAAGGCCTAGGCTATTTCTCATTTTCGTTTTATATTTCTTTCTCGAGATCTCTATTTCCCTCATTCGCTTCGTTTATGACGCTCTTGCGAACGGTCGCTCTATTACTCTGACGCAGATTGCCGGCCTGATTTTTGCTACTCTGATAAAAAGTTTTCATTCCGCCCTGCCGATCAAGGAAGACTCACATGGCTTTGAATAAAAACCGCGACGCGGCTGTTCTATACATCAATCACGAACGCCACGAGGTCAGAGGTGAAGAAGCCTTTATGATGCTCGCTGACTACCTGCGCTATAAACGAGGGTTGGTCGGTACGAAAATTGTGTGTGCGGAAGGCGACTGTGGGGCTTGTTCGGTTTTAAAGGCCTCTTATCTCAACGGCCGGAGCGAGGGCTTCGAGGTTATCAACGCCTGTATCATAAGCGTTGCCCAGCTCGACGCTTGCCAGATTGTAACCGTTGAAGGGCTGAGCGAGGGCGGACAATTATCGGCCGTACAGGAATCTGTCGCCGCCTGTCACGCTTCCCAATGCGGTTACTGCACGCCTGGCTTCGTCGTAGCGATCACCGCCTGCCTCGAGAGTGGCAAAAAAGATTTGAACGAACAGAAGATCAAAAATTGTCTGACCGGAAATCTTTGTCGCTGTACAGGCTACACGTCGCTGATCGAGGCCGCACTTAAAGCCCAGCCGAGCGTTCAGCTATCGGCTTCGCTCGCTTCCAGATATCTGCCGGATGACAGACAAAAGGATCTTAAGGCGATCGCTGGAATCCCCTTGGAGATCAGTTTTGGAGACAAGACTTTTTGTGCCCCTGTCCTGCTGAAGGATGCTCTGCAGTTGCGCAGCAAAATGCCTTTAACCCTTATGGCTTCGGGTTCGGATTTGGGTGTGATGATCAACAAGGGCAAAGCAAATCCCAAGACCCAACTCAGCCTACACCTTCTGCCTGACCTCTATAAAATCGATCAAGACCAGAATCGATTGACCTTTGGCGCGCGCGTGACACTCACCGAGCTCCGCAAAATCTGTGAGAAGACAGTCCCTGAATTCGCCAAGTTCCTAAATATCTTCGCCTCGCCGCAAATCAAAAACATCGGCACCCTGGTTGGCAACGTGGCGAATGCCTCACCTATCGGCGACACCGTTCCCTTTCTCATGGTCGCCGACACGCTCGTGCACGTGGCCAGCAGTCGTGGCACGCGGAATATCCCCCTCACCGAATTCTACCTCGCGTATCGCAAAATGAGCCTCGAAGCTGATGAAATCATCGCCTCTGTGAGCTTTGCGATTCCGAAACAAGAGGATCGACTGCGCATTTTCAAAGTATCTCAACGCAAAGACCTGGATATTTCGACCGTCAATAGCGCCTTTCTTTTCCGCATGAAAGACGACCATCCCTCCGTCGTCTCAGAGGCGAGGATCGCCTATGGAGGGATAGGCCCCGTCATTCGTCGTTTTCCTGCCGTGGAGACCTTTCTGGTCGGCAAAGCGTTGGAGCCGAAAGTTATTGATCAGGCCTTGGGTATGATTCAAGGCGATATCCTCCCCCTGTCCGACGTTCGAGGCACATCCGCCTATCGGAGAAACCTGGTCGATGGAATGTTTCGTCGCTTTTGCGAAGAACTCGGACAGAAGGCGACTCACCAGGGAGCAGAGCAACATGTCTAAGATCTCAGATTCCGTCATCGTACCCAAAGAGAATAACAAGCACGATTCGGCACGCACGCACGTCAGTGGTCGCTCAGAATTTGTGGATGACAGACCGCCTTTGCCTCACGAGCTTTGTGTTGGCGTCGTGTGGAGCCCCCACGCGAAAGCCCGCATTCTCTCCATCGATACCGCCGCCGCTCTGGCGATTCCCGGAGTGGAATCGGTACAGACCCACCGTGATCTGCATCACCATCATTGGGGCACTATCTTTCCTGAGCAGCCCTTTCTGGCGATCGACAGCGTTCAACATGTGGGCGAAGTCGTAGCCGTGGTAGGAGCCAGGAATCAGGAAGCTTTAAGAGCTGGCCTCAAAGCCGTGACAGTGAGTTATGAAGTCCTCGAACCGATCCTGAGTATCGATGAAGCGATTCGCCAAAAAAGTTTTATCGGCAGTCCCCGCTCGATCGAATGCGGAGATGTGGATAGGGCCTTGAAAGACGCCCCTCATGTCCTCGAAGGCAAACTCGTCATTCGGGGTGCTGAGCATTTTTACCTCGAGAATCAGTCCTGCATTGCCTATCCTAAGGAAGATGGGCAGATGGAAGTGCATTCATCAAGCCAGCATCCGACCGAAACCCAGCATTTGGTGGCGGAAGCCTTGGGCCTCTCGCAAAAGGATGTGGTCTGTGTCACGAAGCGTCTTGGGGGCGGATTCGGCGGTAAGGAAACGCAGGCAGCTCCTTTCGCTGTCTATGCAGCCATGATCGCTCAGGCCACGGGCAAGTCGGCCCGCCTCGTTCTCAGCAAAGACGATGACATGATTATCACGGGGAAGCGCAATCCCTTTCAGATTCACTATCGGGTGGGCTTCGATTTAAACGGTCTCATCCTTGGGCTTGAGGCCCAGCACTACGGGGACGGAGGAGCCTATGCGGATCTATCAACCGCGATCATGGAACGCGCCATGCTCCATTCCGACAACGCCTACTTTCTTCCTTCCGCCCGCATAAGCGGACAGGTCTGTCGCACGAACTTTCATTCTCACACAGCTTTTAGAGGCTTCGGTGGCCCCAAAGGCGTCGCCATGATTGAACGCATCATGGAGGATATCGCGCTCACACTCGGCAAAGATGCTCTCGATGTTCGCAAAAGCAATTGTTATGCAGGCCCGGATCGCAATGTCACACATTACGGTCAAACTGTCGAAAACAATATGCTGCCGCGCCTCTTCTCTCGACTGGAGGAGAGCTGTGCCTATCGGCAAAGACGCGAAGAAATCAAAAGCTGGAACCTCGATCTGCAAAAGAATCCGCGCGGCATGGCCGTTACCGCTGTGAAATTCGGTATAGCCTTCACCACGCGATTTTTAAACCAGGGCAATGCGATGGTGAACATTCATCGCGACGGAACGATTCAGGTCTCAACCGGAGCCGTTGAAATGGGCCAGGGGGTCAATAGCCGCGTCGCCAAACTCGTGGCCGATGAATTCGGTATTCCCTTGAATGATGTTCGGGTCATGACCACTTCGACAGAAAAAAATGCCAACACTTCGCCCACTGCGGCATCAAGTGGAACCGACATCAACGGAGCCGCGGCTGTCCATGCCTGTCGGAAAATAAAACATCGCCTCGCATCCCTCACCCTTCAACTGGCAAAAATTCCTCCCGAAAATTGGGCGAATAAAACAGCGGGACTCGGCACGATGCCAGAGATTTCCGTGAGTGAGGGTACGGATAGCGAGTCCTGTATATTTAGCGATGGGAAGGTTTATCCCAAGGCTGATCAAACAGCGGCGATTCCCTTTGCAACGCTCATCTCCGAAGCTTATTTCAATCGCATATCGGTGAGCGAGTATGGCTTCTATAAGATTGCCGACCTCGGATTCAACAAGCTAACGGGCAAGGGACGCGCTTTTCTCTACTTCTCGCAGGGCGTCGCCTGCAGCGAAGTGGAGCTCGACCGATGGACGGGCGAGGCCAAAGTTTTGCGCACCGATATCCTCATGGATCTGGGCCGGCCGGTGAACTATCACCTGGATGTGGGTCAGGTGTCAGGCGCCTTTATCCAGGGCATGGGCTGGGTAACCACCGAAGCCTTGCATTACGATGCCAAGGGCAAACTCCTTTCGCATTCCCCGAGCACCTATAAGATTCCGAGTGTTCAGGATATTCCCCGGACCTATCATATCGATCTTTTGCCAAATGATGAAAATCACGCTAACGTCAAAGGCACCAAAGCAGCCGGCGAACCTCCCCTCATGCTCTGTTTCTCGGTATGGAATGCGATTCGGGATGCTTTGAATAGCGATCGAAGCCGGCGCGCAAATGCCAAGCCGATCCTGCCCGATGAATTGCCAATACCGGCGACGGCTGAAGCGATCCTGAGAGTCATGAAGCCAGAATCCTTCCGGGGATGGGAATCATGAGTCGATTCGCCGAAGGATTTTTTCAACATGCGGAACGCCTCGCGTCGGAGGGCGAATCCTTCGCTGTCGTGACCTGGATTGGGAGCGCGGGACATGCGCCCCAAGATTTGGGAGCCAAGGCAATCGTCACCCGACAGGGGCTTTATTGGGGCACCGTCGGTGGTGGCAAGGTCGAAGCCAAGGCCATAGCCGCCTGTCAGGAGCTGCTTCTGGCCATTCCTCTGCGCACGGCTCCCCGCCTCCTCCACTGGGATCTGCAGTGCGACGTCGGCATGAGCTGTGGTGGATCAGTCGACCTCATTTTCGAGACTTTTCCGGCTCGAACCTGGTCCGTGAATATTTTCGGGGCAGGCCATGTCGCGCAGGCGCTCGTGAGAGCCCTAGCCCTTCTCGATTGTCACGTAACCTGCATCGATAACAGGATCGAATGGGTCGATCGATTGCCGGCTGAATCTTCGAGCTTCAAGAAAATAGTTGTCGATAATCTCTCCGCTTTTGCAGGCGATCTCCCACCGTCCACATACTGCGTGCTCGTCACGCAAGGCCATGCGCATGATGTGCCCGTGCTCAAGAAACTCGTGGGAAGACGGGATCTATCGTACATCGGCGTGATTGGGAGTTCGGTGAAAGCGCGCAAGATTCGGGCGGAACTGATCGCCGATGGCTTTGATGAGGAATCGAGCCGCAACTTTGAATGTCCGATGGGAATCGGATTTAGAAGTCATCAGCCCACTGAGATCGCTATGAGTATCATTGCCCGGTTGTTGGTTTTGAAGAACCAAAATTAGCGTCACGCCAACCATTCTTGAAACCACTCGAGAGCTTATCAATACGTTTTAATAAAGCGACGTTTCCAATTTGGGAACGCCACTTTTCTTTTGAATCGATTTTGAGTTGGGTGTAGAGCTACGGATCTTTTAGAGACTGACTAAAAGACTTGTCATGCCATGTCTTGTCGGAAAAAGAGATGATCAGGCCCCGACTTGGACCACCCAGTCCGTTCACCCGAGTCCCTATGTCTTCATGAGGGGATTGCGCTGAATTTTCTTGAAAACCCTGAATCTTGACATCTGCCGACTTGGTTTCCAGAACCTTCTCAACCCAGTTGGGTTGTTTAGTCATTTCTACGGACAGGATCTCCATCGCTCCGGCCGCCCGTATGATACGACTGATTTCTTTGGCTCTGGCCGCAGCTAAATTCTGTTGCGCTATGGAAAGACTCCCGTGGTCTGGAATATTTCTATCGGCCCAGACAACAACCAGAAAATGGTCATTCTTCAATTTTTGTCGGCGGTGAATAAAGTCGGAAATGTTCTTTTGATTCTTTTCCGAAATCAATTTTGCATTGAGTTCAAAGACTATTTTGAGAGAATCCGACCCTTGCACACTTGCGCTAACTGGCGCCTTATAAACCCCTTGCGCTATCGACACATTCGTAAGAACCAAAGAAAGACAAGCGAAGCCTAATGGCTTTAGAAATTTGTGTTTCACGTCCCCTCCCACGATATTAAGGACTATCCTTTCAAAACGACAGCGACGCCGACATCAATATTATGTGCTTTTTGGTCATTAAGCAGTGGAATGAATCCGTCCATCGCCACTCCATCCAGGAGCATGATCGATGAGCCTAAGTTTGATTCATTTCGCTTTATCAAGACCTGATAGCGAGTCTCTCGAAACCAAAATTCAAAACGAATTTCCGGCCAACTGCTGGGAAGCTTCGGCGTAAAGCGAACTTTGTCGCCTTGCAAATCGAAGCCCACGAAGTTCTCAACCACGGCGCGATAGAACCATGCTGCCGAACCTGTGTACCAGGACCATCCCCCCCGCCCACGATGATTGTC
Source organism: Oligoflexus sp. (assembly GCA_014377445.1). Lineage (GTDB taxonomy): Bacteria > Bdellovibrionota_B > Oligoflexia > Oligoflexales > Oligoflexaceae > Oligoflexus. The sequence continues at coordinate 55,249 of JACMPP010000050.1, read as the reverse complement.
GGCCGCATACACATCGCCCGCCAGTACATAGGGTTCAATCCGGTAACGTGCCGCGGATTCGGCACTATCGGAATGGAGAACGGGATTGATAAGGCGAAGCATCGCCAGCGCCCGATCAACGTCTCCCAGCTGAGCCGCAGCCATCACCACCCATATCGCAGCGTGGGTATACTGACCGCCGTTTTCTCTGACACCAGGCAGGTAGCCGCTTATGTAGCCGGGGTTCGGCAGCTGCTTGTCAAAGGGAGGATCAAAGAGCTTGATGATGCCGAGATCCTCTCGCACCAGCTGATCGTAGACGGCTTTCATGCCCTGTTCCGCCCGGTTTTCTGTGCCTCCACCGGAAAGCACCGACCAACTTTGAGGCAATGAATCGATCCGGCACTCCTGGTTTTGAGCCGATCCAAGTTTGGATCCGTCATCGCAGTAAGCTCTTAGATACCAGGAGCCGTCCCACGCATTTTTCTCCAACTGATTCTTGAGATCGCTCGAGTTTTGCCTACAGACGTTGGCAAAATCCAGATCGTTTCGAAGATCAGCAATCTTCGAGAATTTGTTGAGTGTGTCGAGCAGAAAGAATCCCAGCCAGACGCTCTCGCCCCTTCCTTCGATACCCACATGATTCATCCCATCGTTCCAGTCACCCGAGCCCATGAGTGGCAGACCGTGGCTCCCGTATTTCATGCCGTATAGCAAAGCTTTCACGCAGTGTTCGTATATACTTCCCCGTTCTTCGGCAATGAGGGGCAGACTGTATTCGGATTCCGCTCCGTCCTCTAGAGGTTTCGCACTCAAATAGTGCGTTGTTTCGTCGAGTATCGATCGATCCCCCGTAACTTTAATATAATGATCCGTGACAAAAGGCAGCCAGAGGTAATCGTCGCTGATTTTGGTCCGCACACCACGGCCTTGCGGAGGATGCCACCAATGTTGAACGTCGCCCTCGTAGAACTGCCGGCCGGCGCTTCGAATGATATGTTCGCGAACAATTTCGGGAGCGGAATAGACGACAGCCATCATATCCTGCAATTGATCCCGAAATCCGTAAGCGCCGCCTGATTGATAGAAACCACTACGGCCCCAGATTCGACTGGAGATGGTTTGGTAGAGCAGCCAGCCATTGCTTAAGGTATTGAGCGACTGATCTGGTGTTTCAACTGTAATGCGTCCCAACAATCGAGCCCATTTTTGATGGACCCCATCCAACGCGACCTGGATTTGGGGCAGGGATCGAAAGGCTCGACTGAGTCGCCTGATATGGGCCAAATCCCTTCCCGCGCCAAACACAAAGGCGATTTCCTTCGTTTCGCCAGGAGCCAGTTCACAGGCGACCTGCATGGCAAGACAGGGATCATAAAGCGCCCCGACCTGACCACTCAATCCAACCCTATCCATAGCCGCCGGTTGAGAAAGTGAATTATTGCGACCAATAAATTCGGTTCGGTCCCCGGTAAAGCTGGTCGCGGGAATACTGGAACTCAAAAAGGCTATACGGTCTCGAAAATCCGCAGCAAAAATATTCCGGGCGTAGGCAATCCCCTGAGTGGAATCGTGCTCAGTCACAATTTGATTGGATGATTTGGACCGATGTTCCCCCAGAACGATTTCAAAATACGCGGTCAGTGAGAGAGATCTTGACCGATTCGATCGATTGCTAAGTTTTATCCAAATCACTTTCACGGGATCTTTAGCCGCTACGAAGGTGGTCATGACCGAATCAATACCCTGGGATTCTGTTGAAAAAGAACTGTAGCCGAAGCCATGGCGAACGTTGTATTCGCCCCGGCCGGGACAAGGCGAAGGAGTCGCTGACCAAAAGTCGGCACTGTTTTCGTCTCGGATGTACAGCGCTTCTCCTGAAGGATCGGAAACGGGATCGTTGAACCAGGGCGTGAGGCGATGCTCGTGCGCATTCTCCGACCAGGTATAGGAACTTCCAGCCTCCGAAACAAGACTGCCGAAATCTGCGTTGGCCAGAACATTAACCCAGGGAAGTGGGGTCCGTTGGTTCGCGCCCAGCCTCATCACATACTCTTTACCATCCTGACGAAATCCACCGATGCCATTGTCAGAGAGTAATTTCTCCTGATTCGTGACATTGGGCTCGCTCGCATTGGAAATCAGACCAAGTCTTCTGCCAAAGGAGTGACCTGGCATATTCTTCGGCAAAGCCGGAACCGATGGCCTTGGGCTATTAATCTGTTCTTCCAGGGTTCCGTTTTGGTCTGACAGAATAACGCGAGCAGCCGATTGAAAGACGATTCTATCTTCGTCAGGCATCTGGTCTGGTCGGCGCACGAAAATGCCCCCGTGCTTGTCGAGGAGTGAGCTCGATCCGGTGGCACTGACAACTTCCAATATTCGCTCATTTAAATCCTGCCGGTAGCCGGAACGGTCCTCATTCCAGATAATGAGATCGACGGTTAATCCTTTGCGTCGCCAATAGTCATGCCCCCGAACAACCTGCTGCAAGATGGGCAGGCTGTATTGATTGAAGAGTCGAAGCAAAACGATGGGATGATCACCTGATATCCCGTAGCTCCAAAAGGCCGACAAAGGGCGGGGGTTGGCTTTAATAAGGGCCACCTGAGTTCGAAGTTTGGACCCTCCGTAAATCAAAGAACTCGCCAGTTTCCCGTAAAGGAGAGCTTCGGCGGCACTGCAGTTGATCTGTTGGAGCAGGACGTGCCCATGAGTCCAGGCCAACTCCAAAATCCGGTCGGCCAGTGGTTTCTCAACAAACCTTTCCATGTGGGCCAGCGCTGCCGATCGATCCATGTGAATCCCAAGGATGCTATCGACAACAACCGTTTCACCGGGAGCCAGCGTAATGCGCTTGCGCATGGAAATAATAGGATCGAGAACGGCCCCGACGCTGTTGGTCAAAGCCCTATCCAACGCCAGTGGATGGGTCAGATCGCGATTTCTGCCCGTGAACTTTGCTCGATCCGTCTCGATGCCCTCATCGCTCGAGGAAGCCCCGTGGACGCACATGTTGTGATAAAGCCACGGATTGGACTGCGCGGGACCACGCCCCCGCCGCCGGCACAGAATGCCTTTCTGTTTGCCTATGAGTTCAGACTCTATGAAGAGATTGCTGAACGCCGGATGGGCCATGTCCGCGCCGATGGGGGCCAGGACAACCTCAGCATAGGACGTGATGTCCAAAACCTTCGTCTCATCACTGTGATTGAAGAGTGTGAGGCGTCTCATTTCGGCATCATCGTCTGGTGAAACCGCGATTTCGAGATGGGTGTCCAGGCCATTTTCCGAACGTCTGATTTCTGCGCGTCCCTCGGAAAAAATGGCTTCATACTGCGCACCTTTTTTAAGAGACGGCTGAAATCCCGCAGACCAGGTTTCCGAAGTTTTTTGATCCTGAATATAGAGATAGTAACCAAAGGCGTCCCGCGTCCGATCCTCTCGCCAACGCGTGAGCATAAGACCTTTCCACGAGCTATATCCGGAGCCCGCGCTGGTGAGGACAACATGATAGCTCTCGTTGCCAAGAAGGTGAACTTCAGGCGTGTAACGGCTGGGATTTTTGATAATACGGAAGGACTCTTCAAAGACTGGCTCCGTATAGACCACGTCTTTTGCAACATTGACTTCAGCAAAAAGTGCCGTCATCTTCGGCACACGTTCGTGCAAAAGAAGTTCGGTGGCTTTGAATGTTGGATCATTCGACATCCGGGCCTGCATAGGCTGGTTCAACAGATAATGGAGCAGCGATAGAAAGCTCATGCCCTGGTGATGAATCATAAACGAACGAATCAAAGCCCGGTCCTCTCCGGCCGGAACGCGGGATGATGTGTAATCTATGGCTTCATAGAAACCATACCTCCCGGTGAAGCCACTGTTTGCCATCTCCTGCAGGTTGATGCATGCGGCCTTCGGTTCTAGCATGAGGGACATCACTGTTGCGTAAGGGGCAATGACGAGGTCATGGTCCAGCCCTCTCTTGAATCCCAGACCAGGAACACCAAAGGCGCGATATTGATAGTTGTATCGAGAATCCGTGAGGTTATAGGCTGATTCGGAAATTCCCCAGGGAACCTTGCGATCACGCCCGTAACGAATTTGATTGTGTATACACTGCCGACAAGCCTGGTCGAGCAAGGTCCCTTCATAACTCGGCATAATAAGGAGGGGCATCAGGTATTCAAACATGGAACCGCTCCATGAGAGAAGAGTCGAGACATCCCCGCTGTAGGTCAGTTGTCGTCCCAAGGCAAACCAATGTTCTTGAGGGAGCGACCCATCCGCAATTGCCAGGAAACTAGCGAGCCGCGCTTCTGAAGCCAGAAGATCGTAATAAGACTGATCGAGTCGGGAATCGCCAACATGATAGCCGATGGCAAGCAGCTTGTTTGATTTGTTATACAGAAAGGAATAATCGATCTTCATCATTTCACTGGCGCGTGACGAAAGTTCAATCAGGCGCGTTCGCAACCCACTTCCAGCTCCTTGGCTGAGAGACAGCAGATGATCCCGGTGGTCATCCACCTGCGCGACCAGGTGACGAATCCACGCTGAGCATTCATTTTCCGTGGCATTGCCAATCTCCTGACCCATTTGCATCAAATGGTGCCGAACGAGTTGCAGAAATTCCAGATCTTCAGCTTTCGCGTTGGGACCACGCGCTCTACGTCGATCCAAAATCACTTTTATTTCGGGCAATCTCTGCCTCAAGACGTCACCAAGAGCTTGAGAATTCAAGAGGCTTTCTTCAAGAATCAGAAGTCCATCTTCAAGTCCATCGACTATGCGGCGGGATAACAAATCACCTTCGGCCAGCTCGATGAGCCCCTGTCTCAAGACCAGAAGCGACCCTTGAAGGTTGCCGCTATCCACAGTGGAAACATAGTGGGGGTAGAGCGCTGCTAGCGTCTCGGTGTCATACCAATTATAGAAATGACCTTTATAGCGTTCCAGTTTATCGAGACTGCCAAAGGTCTGTTCGGTCTTGTTAATAAGACTGCTTATCGAAATATAACCAAAATCATAGGCACCAAGTCCAGAAAGCAAACTGAGACCAATATTGGTCGGAGAGGTACGATGCGCGATGACCTCGGCAGGAAATTCCTGGAAATTGTCAGGCGGAAGCCAGTTGTCCGCCGCGGTTACAAAAGTCTCAAAAAACAACCAGGTCTTTCTTGAAAGAGCGCGGAGGAAATGCTTTTGAATGGAAGTTAGTATCACCGTTTTGGGCTGAAGCGGACGACTAATCCACCAGGCGATAAACGGCGCAAAGAACCAAGCCCCAATGATTGGAAAGGCCACCATGGAATCAAAATGCAATTTGACTATAGCCAAACCGAGGCCTAAAATCGCGGCAAAAGGGGCAAACCACATCAGCCGGGAATAGCTTGAAAAACTTTCAATTCCAGTCTTGACGTCTTCAGCCGAACTTCGCCATTCTAGAAGCTTCCGCTTGCTGACAAGCAGACGATAGACGCTCTTCATCGTCGCATTCATAGTCAGGTAGGCTTCGTAGGGAAGAAAAACCAGGTTGAGTATGGCCACGACGATCGCGCGTCCCAGTAATCGGACTTCATCACGTAAAATCTGTCGAAAAGCGAGGTTACTAGCAAATTTAGCAGGTATATTCAGAGCATTGAGAATGTGCGGAAGGGCCAAATAGCCGAGCAGGGTCAATGTCATCGAAATACTCAATTCGTAGCCTGTCGACCAGACGCAGAGAAAGAGCAGGAATGTCGCAATCGGCGTCATACTTCGCCTGAGATTGTCGAATATCTTCCAACGTGCGAGATGAGAAAGTGGATTGACGCCTTTCACCCCATGAACATCGGGGATCATGGGCAACATCCATGATGCTATCTGCCAATCGCCTCGGATCCATCGGTGGCGTCGACTCGCGTCGCTGGAAAAAGTCGTCGGATATTCTTCCACGAGCTGAACATCGCTGACCAACCCCGATCGGGCAAAACTGCTCTCAATGAGATCGTGGCTGAGAATTCTGTTCTCGGGAAAGCGTGATTTTATCGCCGTTTCAAATGCATCGATGTCGTAGATCCCTTTACCGATAAAGGAGCCTTCATGAAAGAGATCCTGATAGACGTCGGACACTGATTTTGTGTAAGGGTCAATTCCGTAACCATCGCTAAATATTCGGCTGAAATGGCTCGCTTTTGAATCTTTGAGATGTATCGTGACGCGCGGCTGTAAGATAGCGTATCCGGTTTTAACCAAACCGCTCTGACTATCAATGCGCGGATGATTCATGGGATGAGACATCGTCTCAATGAGGGTGCAAGCGGTCTCTCTCGGGAGAGTGGAATCGACATCAAGAGTCAGGATATAGCGGACACTCTTAAGACTTGCTAAATCGCCCACGGGATTTTTGAAATAATTTTTATCGACGCCTCGAATATATTCATTCAATTGGGAGAGCTTTCCGCGTTTTCTCTCATATCCCATCCAAAGTCCTTCACCAGGATTCCACTGGCGGCTCCTATGAAAGAGGTAGAAAGGGCGGCGACGTTCCGCCGTCGTATATTTCTCGTTGAGCGCCATGATCCCCTGAGTGGCAAAGTCCAGGAGTGCGCTATCCCCAGGGTCGACTTCAGTGGTCGAGTCAACGAAATCGGAAAGCAGGGCAAATAAGATGTTTTCGTCCCGGTTACCTAGATAACGAACCTCAAGATCCCCCAAAAGATTATCGATCGTGTTCGCATTGGTAAACATGCAGGGAATGACAACCATTGTCCGCGAACTCTCAGGAATGCCGGCGGAAAAATCCATTCGTGACCAGATCTTGGGCTTCAAAACCATCGATGTAAGCCAGTTGACCAACGAAAGTCCGCATTGGCTGGCCGGAAAAAGGAGAAGGATTGCAAAGAGAATAAAGAAAGAAATAGACGGCGAAGCGTTCCAAAGCATGCGCAATGGCACAATAAGTAACGCGGCAATCACCAGAGTCATGAGTCCAAAATAGTAGGTCAGTGGAAACTCATTTAGCCAGTAGCGGAAGAGATCGGGAAACCTCCGTTTGATACCCATTTGCTTCTCGAACGAGGCGCGCAAACGTCCGTGCAGGTAGTCCCCCACATGAACACCCTGAGTCCTGTCCACCGTTGTGTCGAAGTGATTTTGCGCGAGATTCAATACGGTTTGAGCCACTTGAATCTCATCGTAACGGCTTTGTCTGGCTATGGATTCGACCACGTGCCGGTAGGAATCGCGGGTTGCAAAATCCATTTGGGGAAAGACAGCACTCGGATCCTTCATAAGAAGCTCATTCACGAAGCTCATCTTCTCGACAAACACTCGCCAATCTGTCTCGTTCAGGAAACGCAGACTAGCAATGCTGTTGCTCATCGACATTTGATCGTGCGCCTGATCCTGACTCGCCAGATTCTGGTGATTTTCAAGAGAACTTCCCTGGGCACTAACCTGTTGTTCGATCCAGCTCACTGCCAGCGAAGGCAAATTGCTATTGATCTGGAGTCGTCGGGTAAATTCCGAGACAAAGGCACTGGATAGCCTCGGCTCCGACTGCGAGAGTTCAGTCACTATGGAAATGAGATCCTGAGGCTCCGCAGCCATGGCTGAAGCAATTTTCTCCGCCCAAAACTTGGCATTGGCTTGATCGATGTGACTTGCGGCAATCGATTCAGAGATTAATCTGAGATTGTCGACCAAACCCAGTCGAAGCATGATAGGAAAGGCCCACAATTCTCCGATCCGAAGGGGGGTCTGCTGCTGATAGGCGCTGACAATTCTGGTCGTTGAATCCGCGTCCAGACGGCCGTCGGTATGGATGATCAGCTCTCTCGCAATCAGATAAATCCGGGGCTGTCTCTTCCAATCTGGATCGTCGACAGTCGGCAGTTCTCTACAAAAGCTTCGCGGGAGATGCAGTTTTGAGGTGCGAATCTGTTCTTCGATGAGGTGGAAGTTGTCCAAAAGCCACTCCCCCGCAGGGGTCGGCTTAAATCCCTCCTGAACAGAGGCTGTCACGAGCTTATAGGTGGTGCGCAAAACGTCTTCATTCTGCTGCAGCCGAGTGAGGAGAGAGTTCACGCCCTCCTTCTGATGCGGCTTATGGCGAGTGGCTAAGACCTGCCCCAGTTGCTCAAGTTGATCGAGTGTGAAGACCGAGGAGTTAAAATAGCCAACACTCATGATTTCAGTGCCTCAAAAGACGCGCTTTTTGATCGCGACCCTGATATATGAAATCCGTCACTCTTCTTTTTAGGCCTTCTGCCTGAAAGAAGCTTCAACCCGTAGGATATGGCTTTGGTAAGTTCTGTTTCATCCCGATCACGCAAATCCAAAAGACGTTGATAGAGAATCTGGATCTCCTGCAGGTGACTTTCTGAGATGGTCGTGTCGCTGATCTGGTCTCGATTCGATAGAAACCCAACTCGGCCTGAAATTCTTTGACCAGGTGTCATCGCCCTGGACGAACTATTGTTCTCGACGTTTAATGTCATATCACTGTCTCCGTTCATATTAAGGTCGATTCGTACCAATTTCATTCGAGTAGCGTGATGGATTTTCTGAAGTGGACAGGCGGTGAAATTAAAAGTGAAAACGCCAAAAGGAACGGAATTTAGACTCGACTCTCTGCAGGCCCGCACATACTTCAGCACAAGATGAACTCAAACTTTGAGACGTGCATGGAGAGTCCTTGCAATATGAACGCCAACGTTATCAGTTGTTAATATTATTCAAATAGTGAAGGGATTTCTTGAAGGGATCAAGTTTGAGATGGGGCTCGAGGTGGAATGAAGCAATGCCTGCTTGAACTGACTCAATTCTTGCATCTTTAAAACAATAATAACCTATCCATAGATGGCAGGGCAGGATACTGGCTAGTGATTAATGACGTAAATACAAAAGCAACATGATCTTAAATACCTTCACCTGTTCCTTAGAAGATACCCTAGGGGGGTCTGTTCTAAATCACACCCATTTTTGCCACTGCGACATAGAATCAGGATCTAATGCGGCCCGACGCCAAGGTCATAAAGGCGAACGTTGTCGATCCAAGGTCCCCATCCATTCGGATTGGAGCCAGCATATGTAAAGCTCTGGCCGTACTTCCGGACGACCGAATTCTTCGCAATTCAGACCGACTCCCATTGTCAAATATCCCGACGCTTTCAATTCAACGCGAATACCAATGATACCGGCTGTAAAAATGTTGCGACTGGTAAAGCTGTTCAAATGAGCGACTGGTCGAACATGAAATGCGAGAACACCAGCCTAGCCGGTGCCCTCTGCAAATATGTCTGTACCAAGACCGTGGAAGGCGTAAACGTCTCCTGTACCAACATCAGTGGAACCTACTTTGCGAATGGTAAGGCTTTTGAAAATGCGGTCACTCGCTACTCACAAAATTATATCGGCCTCGCGCAGGTTGCTTATTGTGATAACAACAACGGTGACTTCGACGGCAATGAATGGCCGATGCGGAACGGCGACACGCAGTCCTGTCCCGACGTTTCTACACAGAAACAAGACGCTCTTTGCTCCGCAATCTCTAGGGCTAACGAAGAAGGCAAACTGTCTCAACTTCGCAGCTATGCAGAAAATCGCCAAGGTGGTGGCGGTGGCGATGAATTCACCTCCTGCCAAAGAGACCTTCGCAGCAATAAATATAAAAAAGTGGATCAGCATCAAAAGCCGATCCACTTTGTTTTACTGTATTCAGAAATTATTGAGGACTGGCAATCTGCATGGTCGTGCAGTGGACAGCACCACCGATGGCAATGAGATCATCCGCTGTTATCCAGGTGACCGCAAACCCTTGCGATTCATAGATAGCCTGAACTTCATCTTCGTACTTCCCAAGAAGATGTTCGTCCATGTAACGACCATCGATTCCAAAGATATCGTTAGCCGGGTATTCATAACGGGGGATAATCACCTGATTATTGACAGTGATGGAATTGGAGTAGGAACGGAACATATTCTTTTCTTCTGCAAACGCCGGACCTGGAATCGGGAGACGAATGACTTTGTAGCCGAGTTTGCTGATATCCAACGCACGGGCATTAAAGTAATCCTGCAGTGTTTGCGCCCTGGAACGATCTCTCCCTAGGTAGAGATCAACTTCTTCGTCGCGAAGGTCGCTAACGATGACTGTGTCGTCATTGAGAAATTTGGCCCACATATCAATATGGCCAGTGCCTTCGTAGGGCATCCGAGGGAGTATCGTTACCTTCGAGCAACCAGCGCCCATTCGATAATAGTCTTTGATATCCTGCGCATCGAGAATCAGATCGTCACTTTGGTCTTGGTGATCGTTCGCATCCGTAACACGCGTGGTCATAATGCAGTGACCCTGACGCGTATTCATGAAGTTGCCGCCTTCGTTGTAGACAGGAACGCTGACACGATCAAAATCCAGGAGGCGTTCCATGGACTGCGCTGTGAAATCGTCGGCGTTACGCTCTGGGAAGTAATTGAAATCAATCAAACCGACATTGCCGTTTCGATCGATAGAACTCTGAGGAGACCAATCGCGAGCCCAAACAGTCAAACTTCCGCTGAGCTGCTGCTTTACAAGTTTCACCTTGCTGATTTTACTGCCCAGTCGTTTACGCAAATCAGAAAATACTGAACTTGTTTCCACATTGCCGGTAAAATCGGAAGGTACTGTGACCCAAAGGGTCTCTATGCCCGAGTTAACCAGGGCAGCAGCAAAGTCGTTGTGCCCGAAACTCGAGATCAGAGGAAGTGAGATGACAACGCCTTGGCTAGGTTCATATTCTGCTGCAGCCCGGATCGTTCCGGCCTTGCTTTCCAGCTTCGATGCCGTGCCGTCTTCGTAGTGTCCCTGAAGAGCACTTTTGCTGTCTTCTTGGTATCCACATGAGGTTAAAACACTGAGACCTAGAGCAACACTAGCAGCTAAACTTTTGTAGAGCATAAGATGAGCCTCTCGAAGTTCTCGACGTTGAAAAGCGATGGTTGGCCGTTGTAGCAATCAATAATCTCACAAGCAAGATATTTGGTTGGCCGACCGAACAAGAATCATTTACCGCGTCAATTACGAAGCTAATATCGTTGGCAAAAAGACTCGATTTGAATTTTCTTGCTATTAATTCACGGTTTTTGGATAAGGAAACCTGCAGATAATTTTATTCGGAGTGATCGTGTCACGAACTCATACTTCGCGCAAAATTGCACGTTCCGCACAGACTTTTCCAGTTCAAAAACAGGGTCTGCTCGTCTATATGATCGATCCCGAAGCTTACGATATTGTCCAGGCTATCAATCCCCACATGCGCAATGAAGATGGCAACTTGAACACGGTCGATCGTGAAAAAGCAAAGGTGCAGTGGCAGCATCTAAAGGATGTCTATGAATCAATCGGCTTTAGCGTCGAAGTCCTAAAGGCCAAAAAAGATTGCGAAGACATGGTATTTTGCGCCAACCAAACCTTCCCATTTCTTGATATCCTCAACAAACCGTCCGTCATTATCAGCAATATGGCGAACGACAAACGACAGCTTGAGACCGAGTCTGTACAAGAACAGTTAATGGGACTTGGCATTAACTGCCAAGCCCTCCCGCTCCGCAATCCCGATACACTCTTTGAAGGCATGGGTGATGCTCTTTGGGTCCCAGGTCGCCGTCTTATCTGTGGCGGGTATGGAAGCCGTACCCGCAAGGAAATCTACGAATCCGTCAAAAAGTTGAGTGGCAGCAGCGCCTTTCTTTTTGAACTGTCGAATCCTAGACTCTATCATCTCGATACCTGTCTGAGCATCTTGAGCGACAAAGCTGTATTAGCCTGTCGCGAAGGATTTACCGAGGAAGGTTGGGATCTTCTGCAAGATATCTTTGAATGTGTGATAGCTGTGCCGCTAACGGAGGCCGATGCACCTGGCTTTGCATGCAACGCTCATTCTCCTGATGCCAGACATGTGATTATTCAAAGAGGCAATGCGGTGACTTGCGCTCTCCTCCAATCAGCGGGTTTCATGCCCATCGAAATCGAAACGGATGAATTTATAAAATCGGGTGGATCGGTCTTCTGCATGAAGCTTCAAACACTTTGGGATGCCTGATTTAGGGAGTGTCTGTGCAGAGCGTGGAGGAACATTTTAACAAGGTACAGCTCCATTGAAGAACACCCCCTATCAATCCGCGTCAGGCGTCGACATAAAGGTTTCGAAGGGCAAAGGACGCGGAGTTTTCGCAGTTCGAAAATATAGAGCCGGTGAGATCATCGAATCCGTCCCCGCCCTTCTCGTTCCCAAAGCGGATGTTGATGCCCTGACCACGACTTTCCTCGGACATTATATGTTTACGACTGATAACAAAAAGAACCTCGTCATAGGGCTTGGCGTCACCTCCATGCTCAATCATGATGACGACGCCAATGCAGAGTTCTTCATTACGATTGATAATATTACGATCAAGAGCAAGCGAGCGATCTCCGCCGGAACGGAGATCACCATCAACTATGGCTGGCGGGAGAAGGAATGGGCTATGATTGGTGTACAGCCTGTTTAAGCGCCAGTACAAAAATGCCAAAGGAGAAGGTCGCAATCGGACCGATTTGCGGCGTGGATCAGTTGGAAAAGGACAGCTTCTCCCTAGTGAATGTGGATGTCAGAGCCGAGAAGATTTACGCGGAATAAAGAAGACTGAACTTTAAGATAATCTGGGCGCCCTTCAGTGACGACCCAGAACCTTACCTTTCACGTAACGATGAGGCAAGCCTTCCGGCTCGTTGGAAAACGATCCAAGTGGCTTGAAGACGTTCACGACTATGTCTTGAGGATAGTTATTAAAAAAAGTCTCGGCTTCTTCGTTGGGAGCGGCCGCCAGGCTTGGATTCACAATTTCAATATTGCCGATGCCGATTGAAATTCCAGCCGGATCACCCGCACAGCCAGGCGCACTGTCCGTGCACCATTCCTTTTGCTGCAACAATTCATAGCTATCCGTGTTAAAGCACACAAATCGGGTCTCGATTTCCACAGCCTGAGCCGCCTCAGCTTCAGGCCGGAAAAATCCAAAGAGGCAGGTTCGCTTGGCATTGAACGCCGCCTGGAGACCGATGAAGCTTGTCCCGACAACTTCCACGTAGCTCTTGCCTTCGATGTAATTGATCCATTCTCCCGTATTCTTCAGGTAAAAGAACTCGCGCTTCGCGTGACGCTGAGAGCCCGTGTGAGCCATCAGATCTTCGTTCGAGACCAGAGCGGTTATGAGCAAAATCAAGACATACAAAAATTTGCAGGGAACTTTATAAGTATTTTTCATCGCAATTGTTTCCTTCATGTTTTGGTGACGATCGGATAAATCTGCACATTAAAGCGAATGAGGGTGTCGGCCGGATTCGATTCAATCCTGGACTGCACGCTCCGCATACTCTGCTTCACATAATCCAGCGACTGAAGATACTGGGCCCTATCAGCTGTAATAATCCCACTGTAGAAGATTGTATCCTGTCGGTTTTGCTCGAAGTCGCTGACATGGGTCAGTGCCTCGTTTAAGGATGCCTTCAGATAATCCACCTGAGTCTTCATCGCCGTTGCAGTATAGAGATGGAGACTGTTCCTATACTCGGGTGAATAGCTGTAGAAGTCATCAGCCTTAACCAAAACACCGTTCGCAATCAAGTCGGCCAAGCCTATTTCGACATCGAGATGTTTGTCCCGACTAAACAAGTCCAGAATTTGCCGCCTCGTCGCTCGGCCGTCCTTAAAAAGATGCAAACAAACGGCAAGGATCATCACGAGGTTAATATCCCGGACACCCGATAAAGCCACAGTGCTGGACGAAAGCTTTTTCTCCGAGTCTCGTATCGCGAGACGAATCCTGCTGGCATCAACTTCGCTGAGATCCGCGACATCCAGCAGAAGCTTCCCTCGCAGAAGCTCGGCTTCTGGCAGAGGCAGACCCAGAAGATCCACGATAGGAGTAACATGCTTATCGTTTAGCTTTTTCTTGCCCTTAAAGACCTCTGAGAGATAGCTCCTCGATTTGATTCCTATCTTTCTGGAAATATAACTGTATGAAAATTTTGAATCAACTGAACGACGCAGAGCTATAAGCGTCCTGAGTGCCACAACGCTCGAACTGGAGAGGATAACGGATGCGGAATCTATCATAAGGGCCTCTTGCAGCAACTCGACCGCAGTACCGCGACTGGGCCTTACTAGGTAAAGCAAAGGTGGCCTGATCGCAATGAAAAGATCCACTTAGGTCCCGATACATAAAGAAAGATCAAAGCACGTCAACTTAGCATGAAACTTGACTCCGGAGTCTTTCAAAAAAGTCCTGTGGATGAGCACATTTAGGTAGTTTCGGCTGCATCTTGATTGGAAAAGCTCCGTTGTTCACCAGCAGCGAACAAAAAGTCTCCTTCCGACACGATTAAGATCCACGAAGCCTCCTGAAAGATCTATCTTCGGATCGATCCGAAGGCCAGGACCTTCGAAATACAGATTCAAGAAATTGCTCCATTCCTCATCTTATTTCGCATTAAGGACTACTCTCATGAAAAACGTTCTACTCTTTTCACTTTTCGCGAGCCTTCTCGGCTGCGGCGCAGTCCAATCCAGTTCGGACTTGTCCCATCACAAAAAACCGAGCCTCTACAAATTCAGTGCCGATTATCGCCCGCTCGATGGCAACTTCCAAACAGTGATCATCAAACAGAACGTCTCGGGCAGCTATGATGCGAACTTCCGCGTCGTATCGCCGGGATTTGGCGCACCCATAACGGATACAACAACCGAACTGGGAAGCAACCTGGAATGCGCAGAAACGAAAGCTGCCCGCACTCTCCAGGTCCTCACCTGCTCCCTCGACCTTCGTCCGGCTGACGGCGAACTCATCGAAGTCACTCTCACGAGAAATGAAAGCGGCACCTACGATGCAATGCTTCGCAAAGCGCGCTATGCAACGCTCCAGGGCGCTGAGGTCGACGAGACCACAGAGATCGCCCTTGGCCTTCAGCGCAAGCGCTAAGACCCATATAAAGCCTCAACAAGTATGCAGTCCCCTTCAAGCCCACGCTCGAAGGGTACTTTTTTAGTGCTTCAAACTTAATTTACCTTCATCAAAAATTTGTTAATGGATTGTGAACTTAATTTCTTGGAGACCTTTTTGATGCGCAAGCTATCCCTACTGACACTTGGCCTAGTATTTTCGACACAGCTTTTTGCAGCTCCTGTTAAATTTGCCAAAAGCAGCGGAACCATCACCTGGACCGGCACCAAAGAATTTGATAAATCCGACAAGCACTTCGGCACTGTCGACCTGAAAAGCGGCGAACTTGATCTCGTGGCGAAAAAAGGTGAGTTTGTCATCGATATGAAAACCATTGCGCCCCAGGACGGCAACGATGAGAAGTCGAAAAAGAAGCTGGCGGGTCATCTTTCGAGCGAAGATTTCTTTGCTGTCGATAAATTTCCTGAAGCAAAGATCGTTGTGAAAGACCTGGCTCCTGAAAAAGCGGGCTCTGATCTCTACACAGTGACTGCAGACGTTACGATCCGTGGCACCACACAGGAATTGAAGTTTCCGGCAACAGTAACCCAAAAAGATGGCAAAACAAGTATCGATTCTAGCTTCGATCTTGATCGCACCAAATTCGGCGTGAGCTATTCCACTCCAAGCGACAGCCTGGGCACCAAAATCACCAAAGATGTCAAAAATAAATTGATCAAAAAAGACGTGAAGATCGAACTTAAGCTGCAAAGCGTTTGATAATCTGAAAATCTCCAGGCTCGGGCGCTGCCCGGGCGTTTTGGTATTCAACTGACAATGGCAATCTTTATCGCATCAGCAAGCTGTGATGGTTTCGACAGGGCAAAGACACTCGCATTTATAAGTCATTCTCATTATTGAATGAACCTTGAACGGCCTCACTTCATTCTGTTAGTGTGAGAAGACAATTTTGCTGAGGCGCCCTATGTCCAACGATAATGACAACGACCCAGACAATCGCTTCCGAAACATTCGGGTTGGCAAAAACGACCCGAATCCTCTCGATGAACTCGCCGAACAGATTCGAAACCTCTTTCGCGGAGGTGAGAATGGTCATGGAGGAGGAGGGAAAAGCGGAGGTCCTTACGGGGAATCCAAACTTCCAGAAAATCTCGTGCTCTATGCTGCACTCGCCATCGTTCTGGTGGCCGCAATATTCAGCTCCTTTTATACCGTGGACGTCAGCGAAGAGGCCGTGGTCACACGCTTTGAAAAGTACCAGGCGACCAACCCTCCGGGACTTCATTTCAAACTTCCCTTCGGCATTGATCGCGTCACGAAAGTTCCATCGAAAGTTCTTCTCCAGGAAGAGTTTGGTTTTCGTTCGGTTGAAAGACGCGAAGGCAACACTCAGTACGCTAAGAACGGCTATGGCGAAGAAAGCCTCATGCTCACGGGCGATTTGAATGTCGCGGATGTTGAATGGATCGTGCAGTATCGAATCAGCGACCCCTGGAAGTTTCTTTTTCATGCTCGAAACGTTCAGAAGAACATTCGCGATATCTCGTTATCCATCATGCGTCGCGTCGTGGGCGATAGGCTTGTCGGTGATGTCCTGACAGTTGGCCGGGTGGAAATTGCCGATGAAGCGAAGGTCCTCACGCAGGAAGTGGTCGATCGCTACGATATGGGGATCATCATAGTTGCCGTGGTTCTTCAGGATGTCACTCCGCCTGAATCGGTGAAAGTCGCATTCAACGACGTCAATGCAGCGAAACAGGAGCAGGAAAAGGCCATTAACGTCGCGGAACGCGAATACAACAACGTTATCCCCGAAGCCAAAGGTAAGGCCGAGCAGGTTATCGCGGTGGCGGAGGGCTTCTCCCTTTCGTTGATCAATCAATCCAAAGGCGATGCCTCAAAATTCAATTCCATGCTTACCGAATTCAAAAAATCCCCTGACGTGACGCGTCGTCGGATGTATGTCGAAGCCATGGAGGAGATCTACAGCAATCTCGAAAGCCTGGTGATTGTTGACCCCAACATAAAAGGCATTCTCCCAATGTATCCTTCCAGCAATACGACCCTACCTGCCGTCAAAGAAAGTGGAGTGGAAAAATGAAGAATCTCAAATCCTTTCCTCTTGCCATATTGATTGTCGTCCTTACTCTCCTTGGCATCAGTTCGGGTTATACCCTCCCCGAAGGGCGACAGGCCCTGATCACTCAGTTCGGTCGCATCATCGGAACGCCGATCACCAATGCGGGCCTCCACTTCAAACTGCCTTTCGTGCAGGATGTTCGACTCTTCGACAAACGCATTCTCGAATGGGATGGTGACTCCAACCAAGTACCCACCAAGGATAAAAAATTCATCTGGGTCGACACCACAGCACGCTGGCGAATCATCGATGCGGTTAAATTCGCCCAGACGGTAAGAACGGAAGATGCAGCCAAGACGCGTCTCGACAGCATCCTCGATGGGGCCACGCGCGACGTCATCTCGAAGCATAATCTCGTCGAGGCTGTGCGCAACACCAACACTCTCCTCGATCAGGCCAAAGAACGAAAGGATATAGTCGCCGACAAAGCTAGCGATCATTCCCTGACGGAGAAAATTGAGATGGAGGAGGAGATCACAGGCGAACTGGAATCCATCGTGGTCGGTCGCGAGAAATTGAGTGGAATGATTCATGAGCGGGCCAAGAACAATCTCGTTGAACTCGGCATCGAACTCATCGACGTCCAGCTTCGTCGGATCGCTTACGAAAAGAGCGTCGAAGATAAGGTCTACGAGCGGATGATTTCGGAACGCAACCGAATTGCTGAGAAGATTCGTTCGATCGGTAAGGGTGAGCAGGCGAAGATTCGGGGCAAGCTAAGCAAGGATCTAAAAGAGATAGAATCGACCGCGTATCGTCAAAGCCAGGAGATCAAGGGCAAGGCCGAAGCGGCATCGATCGCCATCTATGCAGCGTCGCTCAGCCAGGATCCAAGTTTTTATGAATTCTCGAGAACCCTTGATGCTTACAAGAAAACTTTGAAGAACAAGGGCAATGTCGTGCTCTCGACCGACTCAGAGTTCCTTAAGCTGCTGCACAAGCGTTGATAATGTTGATTTGGGCCCATCACGCTTGGGCCCTATCCTTTGAAGCATCCTGAGTTTAAGGCTGGAGAATTCAGCTCGCAAAGCCGATGGAATTCGTAAAAAAGTTACCCAGATATTTTTTGTTGTTGCCAAAGGTTAAACCGAGTCTCGGCAAGGCAATTTCGTTGGGATAAAACAATACACTCCCGCCATAAGCGGTGAAGTCGACATTATCCTTGGCTCCACTGGTCAGGTGCATACGGCCTCTGGAGTTGCCCGGATAAAGTGAATTACTCCTCAAAGCAAAATTTTATCCTTAGAGACCGAAGCTCGATAGGAATCAGCCAGGCGCTGACTTTCAACGATATCAACTTTGTAAGGAAAATTGCTTTCTTCCATTTCTTCCGCAATGCTACCTATCAATGATGATAAATCAACCGATGCATCAACCAAAATATCAACGTCGGAAAACTCACTCTGACTTCCTCTTGCTCGAGAGCCGAAGATAAACACTTTCGCGCCTGCATTCTTCAACTTTGTAAAGACGTTTTTGTCGAGGAAACTAAACTGCAGGAGTGTCAGTCCATACTTCATAAGGTTTGAAGCCTAACGAGCAGTTCTTGTGCTTTTGGTAGGAACTCTCGTGCAAATGCGTACACTTCCTCAGCGAGTAATTCTTTAAATGTATAGGAACTTAGATTTCTTTGATCGATAGCTTTAAACCAAAAATCGATATCGTCGATGAGTTTGTTCTGAGCCATTTCGCGAATAATAGGCTTGGGTGCGCTCGTTGCAGTGCCCATCATTTTTTTCGCACTTTTCCACGCGAGCTCAACACAAAATTCAAAACGTTGGATTGTTGCATCACGAACGATATCGGATTTTGTTTCTGCTAAAGCCTTATCCAACGATGTAAGTGCTTTTGAAAACTCTATAAGACTAACGTTCAAAATTCAACCTCTCCAACATGATGAAATGAAAGCTATATCTAACTTTACAAGACCAAGGCTACTGGAAAGAGTGGGAGAAAGAGAGTAAGTATCTGAGCGAAAAATACCTGGGATAATATCAAGAGAAGAAATGCTCAGTCAGAGGGATTTGTTTATATGCCTTTGTAACACGTAAGTACTTAAACAGCATATCAAACGATCAAAAAACAAAATAGATCATGATGTTCCTAGGGAAAACTACTTTGGTCACAATGATAAGAAAAATACCTAAATGACCTCAAAACAAAGAGAAGCAATTCATACGCCACATTTTCCAAACGTAAGAATTGGTCCGCATTTCGCTTTGCGATCTACAGGATTCAAGGGGACGCCTTATTCCCCGCCTTCAACCCGTTTTCGGTAATCCGGGTAGCTCTGCATCAGGAACAGATGAGTAGCTCCCACGGCTCCAGGCCCGCGTTTTTCCGTATTTTCGAGGATCTTCTGATACGGCCAGCCTTGATCGTCCCATCGAGAACGGATTGCCTGATCTTACGTAAGCCGTCTATACAAAAAGCTGCAGCACCAAGCTTTGTCGCTTTTGACCATTTTTGGAGCATGATCGTCGCGAGACATCGGATATCTCCACACATCTGCCGACTATCGACATGGCGAACAGGCAGAACATTCAACGCATTCCTGCCGTTTAGGTCGAGAGCTTTCTCGTAGATGTAGAGGCCTTCAAGATTCTTGGCGCGAAAGGAAGCGAAGTCGGCTTTGAGCGATTTCAGGCAGAAATGAGGGTCGAATGAGTTTTTCATTTGGGCACTTTCCATCGATAAGAAATTTATCTGATGGAAGGAAGGCTAGAGGAGATTCGGAGATAAGTATCTATGCGCAGATGAAAGGCTTACTTTATACCGAAGCGGAAATTATACAAGCCGGTCTCTTCAAAGGTGATGAGTATGTCGATCGTCTCAAAAGGGACAATACGAATGACGTAACCTCAGTTACAAGTGGTCTTTCAGGAGCGGCGGGCTTGACTATTGGAGTTCCGGGCACTGGCGGAACAGGAACGGTCACGAAAACTGGCAGCGAAACGACCACCCCATCTAACTTAACTGCGAAGCAAATTGCCGAGGCGAGAGCTATGGGAGACGCAATCGGTCGAGCACATCCGGAATTGACCGTCGTTATCCCTCACGGTTACTGCGACTTTGGTTCTACCTGCAATTCTCCAGCAGGTATTGCGTCAAACCCAGATAATGCAAAGCGCGAGGAATTCAAAGGCAGTTCCCCAAAGCCCGAGGCTCCAAAGCAGGAGCCAACACCAAAGGAAGCAGCACCGACCGATCCATTTGCCCCGATTATAAAGGACTCTAACACTGGCGGCGCGAAAACTTCCGATGGCACTCCAAAGCCTGACGCTCCGAAGGAAAAAGGGAAGGGTGTATCGACTCCCGTTAACGATCCTCAATTCGCTTCAGAGATGAATGATTGTGTTTCTGTCGAAGAAAACAACATTCTCAAAAACGAAGGATCGAAGACTAAAGACCAGAATGCCAAGACCGATGAAGAAAAGAAGGCTGAAGCCGAAGAACCGCTATCCCGAGGCATTTGCGACTCTCTCTACTTCGGGGATAAGTTCTGTGCCGACTGGAAGAACGAGCAGGCTAAGTCCCAGGCTCAGAATGCCGAAGCCGACAAGCAAGCGGCTTATGAAGAAGCTTTCAAGAACTGGCAAGCGAACGGTATCTGCGACTCGATGGTCTTAGGTTTTGCCTTTTGCCAGAACGCTCACAGTCAGCTTGTGACGACGCCAGCGGACTCGGAGAACCCAGACACTGGCACGATTGAGTCATACCAATGCACCTTTGAAGAGAATTCAATCGAATAAATCTCAATGCAGGTTGTCCTGTCTGTTTTCAAATGATTGCGACACCTATTTTGACTTTAAGATCATAGGTGATACCTTGCACGCCAACGACCCTGAGGGTCCTTTCCGACAATTGCTTGAAGAGCTTGATGGTATTTTCCTTAACGAAGAAGTGGAAGATGTGGGAAGCAATCTCTTCGCCTTCTTCGCCTTTCGCCTGACCTTGTGACAATGCTCACGGACATGAAAAAGCAGGCTGCTTCAGAGATGGTTTTTCCTAACCCGGAAGGGGGGTTCATCCGTGACAACTGCATTCGAACTGCGTTTAATTGGTGCTTTAAAAAAGCGGGATTAGCTTGGACCGCAACTAGGATTCTGAGGCACACATTTGCCACATGGAACCTTGAAGCGAACGGAAGCAACATATCTGCTGTTCAAGCGGCGATGGGCCACAAGCGCAGAGCCACGAGAGAGATCCATGCAAAGCCTTTGGCATCGATGACAGGGGAATTGGTGGATCGTGGTGCGGATAGAATGATGAAAACGAATCACGTACAGATTCACATACAGGAAAAATCGAAGAGTGAATAATTAAGTGATTTTAGTTTCTTAGGAGAGAAATGCGCAGTCAGAGGGATTCGAACCCCCGACCCTCAGGTTCGAAGCCTGATGCTCTATCCAGCGGAGCTATGACTGCATTCAACGAGAACTAGAATTAGTTCGCAAAGATCCCAAAGATTGCCCTCTCAGTCAAGTCCCAAACTTCAGGATTCGCTCAGATAATTTCCGAATCCCGTTTCGCCCTACCCTTCCCGAACCCCAACTACAGCAGCCCGACACATTAAGAGCTACTCTTCCGCCCGGACAGTGCTAAAATATCCTATCCTCACAGGAGTAAGCATATGCCAACCGCACGTATTGAAGGCCTGACCACCGAGCGTTTCGCCAACATCCTGTCCGTGGCCCTCGATGAATTTGCCAGCGTTCGCTACAACGATGCCTCTTTCAATCGCATCATCAAGAACTGCCAGATGGCCAAAGGCACCATGTACTACTACTTCAAATCGAAGGAAGATCTTTTCCTCACGATCCATAAAGCCACGCTCCGCGACTTCAAAAAGGTCACAGCCCTTGCGAGCCAAGACCCCGAGGATGCCAACTCTTACTGGAATCACGCCGAAGAACTCCTCCTCGAGTTCTACCGCACCCTCTACCGTAAGCCAGCGGTTAGCCAGTTCGTCACCAACTTCCTCACACAGGAAAGCCGTCGCGAAGGCCATCCCGGGATCGCAACTGTGAACGCCATAGACGGCTGGCTCCACGCCTTCCTCGCCCACGGGCAGAAACTGGGAGCCATCCGCGCCGATCTCCCCATCGGACAGATCTCCGTCCTTGCCTGGGGCATTTGGGAAAGCTGCCACAGCTGGCTCCCCTCCGAGGAGAACAAGATGGAGGCCATCGTTCATCCCGACATCATCCTCGACATATTCCGCCGGGCCCTGACTCCAATCGAGGCCGTCGCTGCGCAAAGTATGGACGCCTCAGCCGACGAATCCTTTGACGATTCCGCATTCATGGGCGCCCCAAACGAAGCTATGGACTTCGAGTCCGAGACTTAAAATCTCCAATCCTAACCCTTTCTCCTCCCCCAAATTGCCAAAGTCAGCTTTCTTTGCCGAAGCCACTTTGACAAATTGGAGGATTGCACGCGGAAGACTATAGTGGTTTGGATCCGATTCATTCCACGCTGAGGCACGCTATGCAAGCCTATCTAAATCTATTAAAAACTGTTCTGGAAACTGGCGTCGAACGATCCGATCGTACGGGCGTAGGCACCCTTTCGCTCTTCGGCCACCAGCTGCGCTTTGATCTGAGCCAGGGCTTCCCTATGCTCACGACCAAAAAGGTCCACCTCAAATCGATTATTCATGAATTACTCTGGTTTCTTCAGGGCGATACCAATGTCAAATATTTGCAGGACAACGGCGTCTCCATCTGGAATGAATGGGCTGACGAAGCCGGCAATCTCGGTCGCGTGTACGGCGCTCAATGGCGCTCCTGGCAGACCCCCGATGGCAAGAGCATCGACCAGATCCAGGAGGTTCTGGCCAATATCAAACGCGATCCCTATTCGCGTCGCCATATGGTCGTCGCCTACAACCCCGGCGAGATCTCACAGATGGCTCTTCCGCCCTGCCATGCTTTCTTTCAATTCTATGTGGCGGAAGGCAAGCTGAGCTGTCAGCTCTACCAACGCAGCGCGGATATCTTTCTCGGCGTGCCATTCAACGTGGCGAGCTATGCTTTGCTCACAATGATGATGGCTCAGGTCCTCGATCTCCGCCCAGGCGATTTCGTCCACAGCTTCGGCGATCTTCACCTCTACACCAATCACATCGAGCAGGCGAAGCTTCAGCTCTCCCGTGAACCGCGCTCTTTGCCCCAGATGAAGATGGATCCCTCGGTTCGTGATCTCTTCGAGTTCCGTTTTGAAAACTTTACTCTTGAAGGTTACGATCCGCATCCAGCGATCAAGGCTCCAGTCGCCATTTGAGACCTACGTTTTCGCCAAATTTTTCTGGAGCATCTTGTGCCCGCTAAAATATCACACGTAGTAGCCTGCTCAGAAAACGGCGTCATCGGCCGGGACGGAGGCATGCCCTGGCATCTCCCGGATGAGCTCAAGCGCTTTAAAAATATCACGATGGGCAAAGTCCTGATCATGGGTCGCAAGACCTTTGAATCCATCGGTCGGCCTCTTCCGGGTCGCTATACGATCGTCGTCTCACGCAGCAAGGAAGCCCTGCCACGCATCGTCACGCCTGCCACAAGCCTCGAATCGGCTCTCAAGCATGCTAAGGACATGGCAGTGAATTGGGGCAATGAGATCTGTATCGTCGGGGGTGGCGAGATCTATCGTCAGACGCTGGACGTCATCGACACGATCTATCTCACACGCATTCATCAGACGATCGATGGGGACACGACCTATCCGCTTGAGGCCCTCAAAGACTTTGAATGCAAAGAAAGCGAAGAAGTCACCTCCTCCGCCATTCCCTACGCTGCTACAATTTGGACTCGTAAATAATCGATTATATATTACAGGCAGCACTCCGCGCTCACACGCAACTTCTTGCTATCAAAACTTCCGTAGCATCGGCCTGCGGGAGTTGTATAGGCCTCTAGACCGCAGCTCGCTTCCGCGCTCGCCGGTTTTTCCAAAACAGGGGTTTCGATTTCAATCGGCTTTTTCTGAACCGGCTTCTGCTCGATCGGCGATCCTTCAAGCGGGTCGACTGCTATCGGCTGGGGCTTGTTCGGGATTGGACGAATCTCAGCCAGGCTGCCTGTGCCCTGGATCGTAAATTCGATAGGGTAGTGATCGGAGATCAGCTTAGCATGCTCGAGATCGTAGTCATACTCCTGCGCAAAGTTGAAGGCGTGCGCTTCACTGGCAAACTCCTGGATCGGTCCAAAACCTAGAACGCGATCGTAGGTGCAGGATGAAGCGGCAACCGTAGTATCTTCGGCATCACTGATGAGAAGGCGGGGTATTTCATCGAAGAAGTCAAAGCCTTCGATCGCTTTGTAGTAGATACAATCGGCGTTGAAATCACCCAGAAAGAAGGTGTTGTCATCGCCGTACTGCGCCGTAATATCGACTTTGACCTTGGGCAAGGCCCTCAGCTCGCCACGAACGTTCGTCGGGGCAATGTGGATGCCCGCGAGTGTAAATTCGCGTCCCTGTCCTTTAAATCTTGCAACAAAAGGCTCGCGGGAGAATTCGTCTTTGGTATCTTTAAAGACATAAGAATCTTTAGCCGTCACCACAGCCGCATCGTAGAAGTAAGCATACTGCTCCTTCATATCGCCCCGACCCAAACGTGTGCTGACCAAAGCCTTGTAGTTCTTGCCACTTCCCTGATTCAAAAGATCGAGAAGTTCGTAGATAGCTTTGTTTTTGTCATCACGGATCTCTTGGATGAAGATGATGTCGTAGCGGGAGATAATGGAGAGGATAGTATCTTTAACAAAGGACTTATTTACTTTGGATTCGCCGAAGACCTGGATATTGAAGGAGCCGATGCGGAGGTCAGTACGCCGTTGGGAAGAAGAGGATGAGGATGAGGAATCAGAAGCAGAGACCAGACTGGGCATGCTATGCCATAAAAGGCATAAACAAAGCAATGTCGCAGGGATTCGGCTTTGCCAAAACGAGGGTCTCATAAGGGACTCCGCAGCTAATTTTTCGATAGACGAGATCTACCTTTAACTGTCTCGTTGGTCAAATCATTTATACTCAATTTAAAGTATCTTTATAGAACGAAATGCCTGAGCGCCAATGCCGTCAGAGCTTGTACCAAGACTGCGCAAAAAGCAAAACAACAGCAATATCGTTGATATTTTTTTGATAGGTTCGCGCAAGGAGGATGAGGTTGATTGACAGATGGAGAGTTCGCGCTGTTAGCATTTTATATGCAGCGTGATGGAATAAAAAAAAGGGACCGTGCAGGTCCCCCGAAATCTTAAAGAGTCGTTCCGCGCAAACCGACAAGTATGAGCGCTTCGTTTTCTTTCCAGTCGGCTTTTGCGCCTTTTTCCCAGGTGTGAACGCCACTGCGATCCACATCATAGCGTGGACTACCCTTCACAACGCGCGTTCCCGCACCGGCAATGAATTGAAGGCCGTAAGCAAATTTCGCGGTGATATAGGCCGTAAACTCACCAACTTTCAAATCCGAGCGTTCTGCATCAATCTTGCAGCCACCGCAAGCCGGGTAGTCGTAAAGAGCAGGCGTAGTCAAATAACTATAACCACTCCCCGTCATACCCGCAAAAGAAAAGCCGATCGGCGCGTCAGGGAAGAAATGGAGTTCCAGCACAGGGCCGCGATAATCGAAGGCCAGCTTGTTGTCGCCTGTCCATTTGTGAAGACCGCTGTAGAAGCCGACCTTTTGATAGCCCAGGGTCAGACCTACAAAGTCGACTCTCAGGATCTGGATTCCGGCCTTCAGACGAATGGCCGAGAAATTATTTCCCTGCCAGTCTCCTTTGTCCCAGGCGATGTCGCCGTAAGTTGCGGCGTATACACCGTTAATGAACAAACTTTTGGAGTTTGCAAATAAAGGGCTGGCGAAAAATAGTGCAAGGCACAACAGCACGCGACGCATGTTATCTCCCCTAAAACTCAGGCTTAGCTAGCGACGAACCATTATTGTATCGCGAGCGGGCGAAGATTGCTTGTGATTTGATACCGGTCCCCGGGATCAGCTTTCTTTCTTGTTGCCTAAGCTCTTGAATCGATCACGCCAACCGGTTTTCTTAGGCTCCTCCGATGCAAGCTCGGAAGAAGCTTGCTCAGGCCGTGCATTGCCCTGACTGCCCCGGCTTTGGCCCCCGCGACGACGGCGTGACGAACTGCTGCCTGAAACAGGACGTGGGTTCTGGCCGGGATTGGTATTTTGATTTGGATTTTGGCTCTGTGGTAAATTCGTGCGCGGACGAGGTCGCGACGATTCGCCATTGGAATTCACCAGCGGGAATGTGTTCCAGTCAAAAGCGTAGACTTCATCCGCGAGAGCGATGAGGTCTTTGTGAACAGTCTTGGCGGCACCGCACCAGAGGGATACCGTCACACCGTGCTCTTTCGCTGCTTCAACTGCAGGAACAAAGTCACTGTCGCCAGCCACCAGAACAGCATGCTGAATATGTCCTGCTGCCGCATGTCGAACCATATCGACGGACAGGAGAACATCCACACGCTTCTGCTCGTAAACTTCGCGTTGGCCTTCCCAGCGTTTCTGCAGCTTGCCCAAACGAATCGCCCAACGACCTAAACTCTGCAGTTCGTGCACAAAATTCTCGTGCACCTCCATCCGCTTGAGTTCGTCTTCAGTCGGTTCCTGAGACATGTAAGGAGGACAGTAATAGTAGTAGCAACGCAGCAAATCCAATGGAAAGGAGGCTCGCAGTGGGGCCAATAAATGATCTGCGATATGGAGATAGTCAGCTTCCTTGCCATTATTCTTGAGCTGAGTCTGTAGATACGCACCGTCGATAAAAATTACGGCTCTCAAAAATACCTCCCTGTTAAAGAGTCTTACCTGCTTTAATACCATTAAAGCAAGAGTTGCACCAAGCGACGAATTACGCCTGAGAATGAGTTTCGTTCAGATTGACTTCGACTTTTGCGGCAACACATCTTTTATTTCTCGTTCATGCGTTCGGTACGAACCCATTGAGCCGGCGTCCGGCTCAGAAGAAGCATGAACTTCCAGACGATATAAAACGGCGCTTTGCTGAGAGCCGAGAGATAGCGCCAAGGCAAATTGAGTTTGCTGAAAGGCAAAGACAGATAGAGCAAGAAATAAGCGAGAGCGATCGAGTTGAGGACGGAGATCAGCGCTCCCCCTAACAAGACCGGCAGATTTCCCTGCGAGACTATCATAGCCGCCAGACTCAGGACCCAACTGAGAACGGTGAAAATCATCCAGCGACTCAACGGAGGCATTTTCAAATCCGAGAGGAGAAGCCACTTCCGAAGGCGGGGAACCGCCATCTGACGAATCGAGGCGGCAAAAGCCTTCTTGAGCTCAGCACGGCCTTTTTCCCAACGCAGCCTCTGGGCCTTCGAGGCTTTCTCATTCCCACTGATAATTTCGCCGAAGACTTTAGCCTCGGGGACAAATCGCACTTTCTCGCTCGCGACTCGAAGGTGCCAGCTAAATTCAAGATCTTCTGCCAGTCCATAGGCTCGCCAGGGTTGACGACTCAGAGCGTTCCAGGCAAAGGCCATACCGTTGCCGCGAAGCGAGCAACCCAGACCGAGAGCGTCCTGCCCTGCGAGCCAGATTCCATTGAAGAGACCGAAGGCGTAGGTCATCAACTGGGTTCGCCAGGAATCATCGGGATTGGAGACGCTGTAGTAGGCCTGCAGCCACTCCTCCCCTTCGAGAATGCGATTGGCAAAGGCTTGCAAAAGCTTGCGATCCACGCGTGTATCCGCATCGATCACCACCACCGCATCGGGTGCCTTGCTGTCGGCTTCCAACTGCATTTTTTTGATGGCGTATTCGAGAGCGTAACCTTTGCTCTTATGAACGTTATCAAAACGCTCGAAGACCTCGGCTCCACAGGCCCCGGCAGTCTTGGCGGTTTGATCACTGCAATTGTCGGCAATGACGATCACGCGATAGGAGGCTCTGGGATAATCGAGAGCATGGATACTGCCGACAGTGGCGGCAATTCCAAGCTCTTCGTTATGGGCAGGCACGAGTATGGTAAACCGGGGATAATCACGAAGCGGTCGCTCGCGCGTCGTCAACCTCAGGGAGGCCTGGCTGATGAGAGCCAGGAGCACATGGTAGCGCATCATGATTGCGTAGAGGAGGACAGAGGCGCCGAGCAGTATCCACATAGTACAAAGCCTCAGTATATCAGTTCAACAATCTGCATCGACAAAGGCTTGGTGCTGACTTTTATTCCCTGGGGAGCCGAAACCAGCTTTTCATATTTTTCCATGACCGCTGGGTCTTTCGTCGTGTTCCAGCCCACGATCTTGGCGCTTTTCGCTTTGCCGTAGCTGGCGATCTGCAGATCGAAGTCCTGGTCCTCGGTCGTACTCTTGTTGAGAATAACGATCGTCAAACGATTGTTCGAAGTATCATTAGCAGTATACACCGAATAGTCTTCCTGGTTCCCAGCAGAATTTGGAAGGTAGCGATCGCCAAAGCTTCCGCCTTTGCCATCGAAGTTCCTGTAGAGGAGAAACGCGTTGCGGTGAGTGCCGTCCTTGATGGGGAAATCCCAGTACTGGGCGGCATAGAGATCCTCCTTACCCATGATCCCGAGAATGTCAGCCTGGGCAATCGCGCCTGATGCATCTTTTTCAGAACGGAAATTGTATTCGCCTATTGAGACCTTGGCCGATGCTTTGAACTTGGCGGCCATCTCCTTCAGACGAGGAATGAAATAGAGCTTCTCGTTGATCCAGCTCTCATCCGTATAACTGCGGTCCCAGAGCGAACGGGTCGACCGAAGGAGCTGCTTGCGCACGGCAGGACTGTTGTCGGGGCCTGAGGGCCAATTACTCTTCTCGGGATAAAAGTGAACGTCCAGGACATCCAGGAGCGAGATCTTACGAGTCTGCTCTTCCTTGGCAATCTGCTCAAGGAACCACTCGAAGAAGGGTTTGTTACCATGAGCGGCCTTGTCGGTATTGCGCTGACCGTTGCTCCAGGGACCTTCGACATCGAAGGCTGAGGCCTGCATCGCCATCCAACCCCAGAGGGCGGGACCGACGATCACGGCATCGGAATCGGCTTTGCGCACAGCGCTTGCGAACTCGATGTAGAGCTTGAGATAACCATCGTAAGTCATGGGCTCGGGATGAACGTCACGATGCGTGGTATTCCAAAGCATCGGTTCGTTGTCCATGATGTAGAAATGCGGATTGTTGCCGAATTGAGATTTCAGCTTTTGCACCCAGGCACCGACGAATTCTGGCGTCACGGGAATACTGGTGGTCTTCGGATCGGCCTTGAGCTTTTCGGCTCCGCTCTGGCCATTGCCGGCGTCGCCATCGAAGCTATCCTGCTTTGGAAATTGCTCGCGAGGATAGCTGAACGAACTTCCATCCTTGGCAACCCATCCCATCATGGGAACGGTGATCATCGAGGCGGCCCCATGACCTTTGTTATCCGCGATGAAGGTATCGATGAAATTGTTCGCAACACCGGAGTGATTGCGAAAGTACCAGTCCGCTCCAGAATTCCACGAATTCGTGAGATAATTATAACGGGAGCTGGTGTTACCGCCCCAACGGTAGAGAGTGGGCTTCAAATCCCAGACCAATTCTTTGGCGCGATCTTCCCAGAAATAGCTGCCAAGGCCGTAGATGTAGGGGCTGATGAGGTGACTTTTCTGGGCTGGGGCTTGCTGACCCTGACGGGTTTTGGTAAGGCTAACGACACGGGTTTTTGCAGGGCAACCGGTCGATAGGCACAGGCCAAGGAGAAGCATCCACCCGAACTTCAACATAAGTCTTCCCCTCTCACAGGATTAAGATGCAGCAAATTGTACCACAGTTGACTAACTCCCCCAAAGGACAGAGAACCAAGACTGCGAGGCCCTTGGACCCATGAAGCCACCTATGACGCTGGCCATACGCGAACTTCAAAACGCGAACATTTCCTTTACTAGCCACCTCTATGAATATCAAGACAAGGGCGGCACCGCAGTCTCATCCAAAGAACTTGGGGTCGATGAACACAGTATTATCAAGACCTTGATAATGGAGTCGGACAAAAAAGATATTTTCGTTGTTTTGATGCATGGCGATGCCCAGGTATCGACCAAAGAACTGGCCAGGATACTGGGCGTAAAAACAGTGAGCCCATGCAGTCCGGCCGTGGCTGATAAATACTCGGGATATCAGGTGGGTGGCACGTCTCCTTTTGGAACGCGGCGCAAAATGACAGTTTATATGGAAGCCAGTATACTGGAATTGTCTAAAATCTATATAAACGGCGGCAAACGTGGCTTTCTTGTCGGTATGGATCCCCAGGAAAGTGCTCGAATATTAAATCCTATACTTGTGAATGTGGCGATTGCTGGATAGATAGTATCTCGTTTGTCCGGCCATGAAGATTAACTGATGATGGCTCTCAGCAATTACGAGGAATTCCTCTTGTTACAAAACGAAAAATTTCAGTTGGGCCACGCAGTCATCGATAGGCTCGATATGAATCAGGCCTTGGATCGTTTGATCCTCGCCGCCCAGGCTGATCGCTGCTCTTACGTCGTCACGCCCAACAGCGATCACCTGGTGATGCTGGAATCCAATTCATTATTCCGCGAGGTTTATTCCGGAGCTTTACTTACGCTCGCCGACGGCATGCCCGTCGTCTGGGCTTCGAGGCTCCTCGGCAAAGGCCTTAAAGAGCGCGTGACCGGTGCGGCACTCCTGCCTTTGCTATGCGCGCGAGCTGCAAAATCCGGCCTAAAAGTGTACTTACTCGGTGCGGGCGCTGGGGTCGCAGAGGAAGCCAAACGCATCCTTGAAAGCCAAAATCCAGGCCTCGAGATCGTCGGTGTTTATTCCCCACCGATCGGCTTTGAACGGGACGAAACGGAAAACAACAAAATCATTTCGATGATAGGGGGCAGCGGAGCCGATATTATTTTCGTAGGCCTCGGCGCTCCCAAGCAGGAAATCTGGATTCACAAGAATCAATACCGCTTCGATAAAGGACTTTTTCTCGGTGTCGGGGCTGCTATCGATTTCACGGCGAATCGGGTCCGCCGCGCTCCCATTTGGATGCAAAATTCCGGCACGGAATGGATCTATCGCCTCTATCAGGAGCCCAGCCGCCTTGCCAAACGTTATGTAAAAGACACTTACGTTCTCTGGATCATTTTCAGACAATATTTCCGCGACAGAACATCCAAGTAATTTTGCAGCGTTTTGGGATGATGTCTGCTAGAAGTTTGGGCTGAAGCAGCCCCCCTAACACCATGCCAGGACGACCAGCATATGCCCCAAAAAGAGCTTTCATACCCCGTTCTAAGCTCGGACTCCGGCCGCGTGGATCTCGTCGTCGCCCGCCTTCTCGACTTTTCCCGGGCCCGCGTCCGTGGATTGATCGATCACGGTGGTGTCAGTATCAACGGGGAACTCTGCGAAGACGGAGGCATTCCTGTGAAAGCCGACGACCAGCTTGTTCTTAATTTCGACCCCCAAAGACAATATCGAGAGAAGCCTCAGGCGCGTCCGACCCGAGGGTTCAGTATCATCTATAAAGACGAAGCCGTCGTCGTGGTGAATAAAGAAGCAGGGATTCTTACCGTACCCACCGATCGCCGTGAGACCAATACGCTCATCGATCTTATTTCCTCGCACATCAATCACAATCAACCGCGTCGGGCCAAGGTCTCGGTCGTTCATCGCCTCGACCGCGATACCTCGGGCCTCCTGATCTTCGGCCAAAACAAAGATTACGCGGACGCGATCATCAAGCAGTTCGCGGCGCGCAAGCCTGAACGGGAATATGCAGCGATCGTTTCCGGTCGCGTGGTAAAGGAGAGCGGGACGATCGAAAGCTTTCTGGCTTCGGATAAATCCCTGAACCAAAAATCATCTGCGCAGGGTGAATTGGCGATCACACATTTTCGAGTCGTGGAACGCTTTGCGAACGCCACGATGATTATGGTCAATCTGGAAACGGGTCGGCGGAATCAGATTCGCGTGCATTTTGCGGAGATGGGACATCCCGTTCTTGGCGATTCCCGGTATGAGACACAGAAAGCGAGCCACGCGAGTTGGCCTTATAAACGCCTGGCCCTTCATGCCAGGGTCCTGGGCTTTGAGCATCCGCTCAACCGAAAGCCTTTGCGCTTCGAACAGGCTCTGCCGAAAGAATTTCTGGCTTTTTCAGCAAAAATGTCAAGATCAGGCGAAGGCAAGCTCGCGCCCCGATCCTGAAAGCCCGATTCTCGTCTTATTTCTTCACAAATAAATTCAGTTTCGGATCAAACTTCCCGTTCACGCCCAGCCTCAGGCCTCCACGTGGGCCGGGAATGACTTCGAGCTTCACACCAGGTACAGCATTGGCACGAAGAAGTTCGGCCACGGCCTTGCAACTGGTGTCGGCGCGCACTTTAAAGGTCACAAGACCTTGAATCGTCGGAATATGCACAACATCGACCGAAGTCCCGGGTGTCACCGAATCATCGATCACTTCATCTTTTCTCTCACGTCCGAGGATCAAGGTTTCAAGCTTTGAAACCCAGCCTTCT
Organism: Oligoflexus sp.; assembly: GCA_014377445.1. GTDB lineage: Bacteria > Bdellovibrionota_B > Oligoflexia > Oligoflexales > Oligoflexaceae > Oligoflexus. Next base: position 22,636 of record JACMPP010000050.1, on the reverse strand, counting down.
TTCATTTTTCTAACCGGGGGGGTTGCTGCCGGGGCGGAAGCCGGGGGAGTTGTGCTGGGTGTGCCTGAAGTTTGAGCTCCACTTGGGACGGACCCTGCGATCGGCTTCTGATCAGACATGATAGCTCCTGGCTGTTAGTGGCTGTCGATTCGATTTGCATATTCAAGGTTAGGAAAGCCTGTCCATTAATGCAAAGTGAAAGTGTGGAAAGCACTGTCGCCAAGGCCCTTATTTTTGGCCTTAGTCAAAAAGAAAGCCCAGAAGATCACTTCTGGGCTTTTCTATCGGTATTGATGCTTAGAAATTATGGTTCCGTTTTCTTACGTTTTTGCTCTTTCTTGTTGCGCCAATACTCTTCTTTGTCCTTTTGCGCCAAGAATCTCTCGGCTTTGTCAGCATCGACTTTCTGATTCTTGTAAGCATCCAGTTCCGAGCCGGAAAGGACTCGAACCGCAGGATACTTCGAGGGGACTTCTTTGGCCTTCGCAAGGACGGAGTCCACTACGGTCCCGTCGCTAGCGTGGTCTAGATTTTTCACTTCCGATGAATCACCAGCTGTCTTTGTCTTGGTTGCCATTGACTGGTACTCCTTGGTCTTTTACATCAGCCCGCGAGCGGTCTGATTCGAACTCAAACTTTTTAAGCCTAACAACGAAAATGAGGTTTTAGCTCCAGTTTCGAGAGCTTTTCGATAGCTCAACTCTCCACTAAGGCCTCATATTCCTTAATCGGCAATATTATAAGAAACTTAAGCTGCCTAACCTATTATAACCGGCGATTCGTAAGAGAACCGTGTAAAGCCGCTCGAAGGGCTCGAAGAAAGGTGACCTAAACTCCGATAAACAGAGTTCTCGGGGGGCCTAATATACTCTAAAACGAGAAGAGCTCTTAGAGCTTTTTATGTTCTTTCGACGTTTTTTGGGAAAATAGTGGTTTTTGTATGCCTTAAAGTACAGAATTTCGTCCATTTTTGAGAAGTGGACAGAAATGACATCGGCTGAAATGCTTATACGACAATACTTTCGGCAAGTCATCAACTCATATTACGACAAAATAGTCATACGTTTGTTAAAGATTGTAAACTGTCGAGGCCCAGAGAATTTTACCCCGCCTTTATAGAAGGTTCACAGTGAACTAGTAAATCTCGATCAACCCAAAGTCTTAAAGGTGGTCGATCCATGAAGAAGCTCTTCTCGCTGATCTGTCTCTTCGCCGGACTCTGTCTAAATCTCAATCTTCAGGCGCTCGCGGGTATTCCGATGGAAGTGAGTCTCGATGCATCCCAAGATGGATTCTACCAACCGATGACCTGGGGCGTTGGCAGCGACGGCTTTCGACGGACTGGCGACGCGAAAGGCGTATTCTATACAATCAGCGATCGCGGTCCCAATATCGATTGTGAAAACAGCGAAAAGGTCTTCGGGCGCGAAATCTGCAAGGAGGGCAAAATCTTTCCCATGCCGTCCTTTAATCCCAGCATTTTAAAATGGAACTGGAGTGAGTCGGGAGGCTTGAATCTCAACAAAATAATCCCACTCAAAAATCGTGATGGTCGGGCGATTAGCGGCCTAAGCAATCCGTGGAAGCAGGCCAAAACAGAAAGCGGGATCGATCTCGAAGGCAACAAACTGGCCTTTGATGCGGAGGGCGTCGATCCTGAAGGTCTGGTCGTTCTAATAGACGGCAGCTTTTGGATAAGCGAAGAATACGGCCCCAGTCTCATGCATGTGTCGGCGGAGGGCGAGATCCTTGAACGTTGGGTTCCAGAAGGACTGGAAAAGGATCTTCGCGCCGCTCATTATCCAGTGCTGGGCAAGCTGCCGGCGATACTCAAAGAACGTAAGCTCAACCGCGGAATCGAATCCTTGACCTTGAGTCCCGATGGTTCTCATCTCGTCGCGGCTATGCAGTCCGCTTTGGAGAATCCCGATTCCTCCACCGCCAAATCCTCACGCGTGGTTCGCTTTCTCACTGTGGATTTAAAGTCTTCTCAGGTCGATGGGCTTTATGCCTACGAAATGGACAAGCCTGAATATTTCGATATCGAAGGTCTTAAAAAGGTCAAAACCGGCGATCTTAAAATTAGTTCCATCGTCTACTTTGGCAATCGCCTACTCGTTCAGGAACGCAGCGACGATACGATGAAGATCTTTGAATTCCAGCCTGGTGAAAATCTTTTGAACTACCCTATAGCCAATGAAACGAAATCCCCAACACTTGAGGAAACTACGGTCCGTAGCAAATCCAAGACTTTGATTTGGGATGCTGTGACAATCGGCGCGGATGCTCCAAGCAAAATCGAAGGCATGATTGCCTGGGATGAAAAGACTCTTCTGCTCGTCAACGATAACGACTTCGGGCTCACTGGCATTCGGAGCGAGGGGTACTTCCTCCGTCTTCCTTAAACTTCATATCTCTACGCTAGCATCTTCTCGGGGCGCTCAATTCACTCTTCTTAAAATCCCTGGATTCTGATGTAACTCGTTTGCAGCACAGCAACAAACTTCTTTCGGCATTTGAACCCGATCAGCTCAAGGCGGGATCGATTCACCTAAAACCACTTCCGGCCTTGTTTATAAGACCATCCCGCGACCTCGGCAAAATCGAGATGGATCAATTTGCACGCTTCCCCTTTCCCCTTCGTCACCTGTTAAGAGGCCTTGGGATCACCGATTATCGAGCGTGGGACCTTCTCAGCTATCTCGCCTTCGAAAAAGACTATGCAAATGCGCTGCTTGATCTTGGCTACCAAGACGGCCTAGCCCAAAAAGTCGAGATCCGCTCCTTTCTAAACGGTGATTAAGCGATTCCTGTTCAAACTTCATTCATTCAAATTGAGCGAATTCAAGCAAAAATCGGCCCCATTCGGCAGAGATTTGTCTCTAGGAGAGACAAAGCAAATTCGCCTATTTTAATCCAAACATGGGCATCCCCACTTCAAGCGAACGCTATGACTGACTTTTAGAAGTCAAAGTTGTTCCCCAAGCCTCCCCATTGCAAATAATCATGAGTTACCGGAAACGCGAAATGTTAGGGTTCGCTTATGCAGCTCGCCTTTTTGCTGCCTGCCCCACGACGGCTATGCTAAGGAACGTATATGAAACCTATCTTTGCAGTTCTCTTCCTAAGCCTTGCCAGCTCTTCATGCCTAGCCTACTCCAAGCCGAAGAAAAACGAAGGACCGACGACAGCAGAAGGCCCAGCAGCCACTGACCTGCCGGCCTTCGATTATGAATTCGGTCGCCCGATCGAAGAGGGCGAGAAGACTTATTCCTGGTATCGCAAAACTCACGCTGACGAAGCTGCCAAACGTCTGGGCTTTGACGCCGCCGCGATCGCCGACGGCATGGACACCTGGCATTGGTGGGTCGGTGTCGACAACCCTGATTTTTGGCGCGATGTGGCTAAACTGAGTGGCTCCCACCTTAATAAGACAAATCTCCGCCTTGATGTTCTGCGCATGCTTTTAACCACGCCTCGTGCCGAACGTTTCAAAAAACTGGGTCTCATCAACGATCCAGACTGTGTGGCTGCGACCAAACCAGATCAATTTGGTTTGACGCTCGATCGAATGAAAGACGGAACGCTGACCTGGGATCCAGAAAAATTTGGATATTCGTCAGGCGTGATCGGTCTCCAAATTTTCAAAAATGAAAAATTCGATTCTAAAAAATGGTCACTCGCCCAATACATGGACGATCCCAAGTCGGTCGAAGCACCCTACAAAATAGGCATGTCCTGCGCTTTCTGTCACATCGGTTTCAATCCATTGAAAAGTCCCAGCGACCCGGCAGAACCCAAATGGGAAAACCTCACGTCGGCAATTGGGAACCAGTATTTACGCGAAGGATTGATCTTCGGTCAGGATGTTCCGGCCTCGTCTTTCATCTATCAATACGTATCGACTCAAGAACCAGGCACGAGCGAAACCTCGCGCTTTCCCATGGATTCGATTAATAACCCGACCAACATCAATTCGATCTTTCGCCTTGCGGACCGCCTGAAGCTGGCCAAGGAAGAACGCATCACCGTCGAGCAAAAGACTTTGATTGAATCGATGTACAAGAACGCGGGCGTTCCTCTCGATAGTCCAATCGGGGCTCTGGGCGGCACAGAGGCGGAACCGACTTTAAAAGTCCCCCACATTCTCACGGACGGCTCCGATTCCATGGGCGTGCTCACGGCTTCGGTTCGTGTCTATGTGAACGAAGGCATGATGCATAAAGAATGGTATCCATCCTGGCCTCTAAATCCCTTCCACATCACAGACAGCCTCAAGCGTCGCTTCATGCCCAAAGAATTCGACATCATTCATGAGCATCGCAAAGACCCCAACAGCCCCTGGATGCAGACTGAACGCCGAATGCCGAACATGGCGACATTTCTCGAAACTTACGATTCCTTTCCACTGGCCGACGCCGAAGGAGGCAAAGCCTTTCTCTCAACGGACAAAGCCCTTTTAAAACGAGGCAAAATTGTTTTCGCCGACAACTGTGCGTCCTGCCACAGCGGGAAAACACCCGAGGGCCTGACCAACAATCCAGCTGAGCGCAAAGAAGCCTGGCGTAAATTGGTACTGAGCGACGACTTCCTCAAAAACAATTACCTTTCCGATGATCAGCGTCACCCCGCAACGGAGCTTGGGACCAACGTTCAGCGCGCCGAGGGTACCAATGCCCAGGCCGGTTCCACCTGGGGACAAATGTCGAGCCAAACTTATAAGGACATGCGGGCTGTTCCGATGAAAATCATGGACTTCAATGCGAACGGTGAAGCGCTTCCCCTCTATAATCCCTTGAGCGGGAAGAACGACATCGACTGGACCGGTCCTTCAGCCTTTTACCGCACACCAACACTTGTTGGAATCTGGGCTACAGCGCCATTTCTTCACAACAACGCCTTGGGCGACTATAAAGCGGATCCCTCTCTCGAAAATCGTATCGCCCGCTATGGCGATGCGATGACCAAAATGCTTTGGCCTGAGAAACGTCTAGGCATCAAGTCAATCAAAGTCACCAGCGAAGACAGCTCCTTTCCCGAGCTCTTCCCGGAAATGCTGAAGACGATCAAATTCTTGGACGGACTGACGCTGAAGCTGCTCTATCTGCCGAAGGGCATGCCGGTAAACCTCCTGATGAATCTCAACCCCAAGCATTTCCCAGAGCTGGTTGAGGCTTATATCAAAGGCGTATTGAATGGCGAGCCTCGCCACAAGTTCAAGAGCTTTATCAACAGCCGCCGCGATGCAGGCATGGCCTCGATGCTTCAAAGAATGCTGGAGCTCAACACGGTCCCTGACTTCATCGAAGATCGCGGTCACACCTTTGGTTCCAAGCTGAGCGATGAAGACAAAAAAGCCCTGATTGAATATGTGAAATACTTTTGAAATATTGAGGGCATCATTCATGCTGAATCTACAAAATACGAGTCTTCGATCTGTCCTGGCCAGCATCGCCCTAGTCTTGGTGAACCCCATGGCTCTCAGGGCCCAGACAGCTGGACCTGAAGCATCTAAGGCGGCCATTGTCGAGATGCGTAGCATCAGCTTTTTCCCAAAGTCCGTGACGATTGCCGAAGGCCAGTCCGTGGTCTGGAAAAACGTATCTTACACCGATCATTCCGCGACTTCCGACGACGAGGCTAAGTCCTTCGACACGAACATGATCGTGCCGAAAGCCTCGGGCCAACCCTTGGTCTTTGCCAAGGCCGGCCGATTTCCGTATCACTGCAAAATGCATGGCCGCACCATGAGCGCCGTAATCATCGTGACTTCCAAACCTTAGGACGGAGAGATTTCCATGTTGGCAGAATCTTATGTGGCAGCCGATTCTGCCGTCATGAGCGAAGAAATTTTTGGGCCGATACTGCCTATCCTCACCGTAAAAGATGTCGATGAAGCTGTGCGTTTTGTAAATCGTCGGCCGAAGCCGCTCGCCCTCTATCTCTTCAGCAGCGACAAACATATTGTCGAAAAAGTTCTGACGGAAACCTCGTCCGGTGGAGTTTGCGTCAACGACGACGTCATGCATATGCCAGTGCCCCAACTGCCTTTCGGGGGCGTGGGCGCCAGCGGCATGGGCAGTTACCACGGCCGCCGCAGCTTTGAATGCTTCACCCATGCGAAAGGCATTCTCGCCAAAGGCACCTGGCCCGACTTCGTTATACGCTATCCGCCCTAAGTCGAGAGTCGCGCGAAGTGGTTAAAGATGCTTCGCGAGTCTCTCGAAAGTGAAACATGAGTTTGGTGATGCGTCCCGCGTTAACGCGGGACAGAAATTCCTGAAGAAGACTTTGGGCGACGATATGAAAGAGCTGGCTGAGTACTCTCCTGCTCTCCACGCCGATCGCATCAAGGCTCCGATCTTTATCATCCACGGTGAGGATGATGTGCGTGTGCCTATCGTTCATGCGAAGAGCATGCGCGAAGGCCTCGACAAGAACAAGAAGGTCTAACAGTGGATGGTGAAGCCTTCGCAAGGTCACGGCTTTACGCAGCCTGCGAACCAGATCGAGGCTTAACACGCGATGATTAAGTTCTTTGATAAGTATATCGGCAAAGACAAGGTTGCTGTGTCAGCACCCTGAACTTACTGAGTCAACATGAGAATCCCGCTGTTCCGTTTGCTTGCAGAGGGATTTTCTTGTTTTGCAGAATGTGATTCCGACGCTGACCCGATCCACCAGAATGGTTCAGCGTCTTATATACGGTGACGGGATTTGATGCGATTTTTCTGCATAGCCTGATAAGCTTAGAAAATCTTAGCGATCACAACGAACAATAAAGAGAAATGAACTGGCTGGCCAACTCTGGCAAGTCTAGGATGCTATTGCTAGAACAGCGGTACATAAGGAGATTGCACTATGAAACATATCGCTATTCGTTTGTTGACCCTCAGTTGTTTAGCCTCGCCTACCCTCGCTGCCGCGAAGGGAAAAGCTTCGGGCTCCGTTTACCAAGCTGTGATTCACGCGGAATTGCAAGCTAAGAATTCAACGACTTACACCGGTGGGACTCTGGATCTTGACGGCCGCGTAGGCCAGGTCGAACTGACTCTTCAACCCAAGATGCCAGCATGCGCTGAAGGCATGATGTGTGCCCAGCTTATGCCTGAACCCATTTCGTACGTTCTCGAAGGCGCGACAACTGAAGTCGACCACTGCGGAATTATCCGTACTCGCGTTCAAAAAGATGACCGTCCTGTCGATGGTATGTTCCTTTCCATCATCATCAACAACAACCGTGGCAACAGCTGCCCAACTTTCGCGGCTTTGCCGGCTCTCGACGTCATCGTTGAGAAGAAATACTACAACCGCATCCAGGGTGGAGAAGTTCAGCAGCTTGATACTTTCGAAGCGGCTGATTTTGCGATGATCAATCCTGGTACAAAGGATGTTGCGTTCACAGGTAAAGTCCTGGGCGCCCGTTACAAAAACAAAAAGCTGGACCTTAAACTTCAGTATTCAGGCGGCTGCCAGGACCATGCTTTTGATCTGAAATGGGGCGAATGCAAAGACGTTAAAATCTTGAATTCCATTATTTCGGAATGTGCAGTTACGATCCTTCATACTCAAGGTGCTGACGATACTTGTGAAGCTCTTGTCACGAAAACACAGACAATCGATCTTTCGGGCATTGCTCAGGCTTACATCATCAATCTAAACGGCACGCGCGTTTTGATTCATTGATTACATAGAAGCTCAAAAAAGGATGGCGGCAGTTGATGCCTCCATCCTTTTTTATCGTCAAAAATTTAGACTTTATTGATCAAGATTAGAGCGGAGCGACGACAAATTCGATTGGAATCAAATTCTGCTCTGCATAGGCACGGATCTGATCGATGCCTGAGCGTAGGTGAGGCAGGTAAGTCGCCGCCGTTTCCTGATGGAAGCCAATCGACAGGTAAACGTCTCTTCCCGAATTAACCTTCAGCAGCTCCACGTTCTTAAGGAAGGCCTTAAACATCTGATCTCCTGTCATGTAATCAGCAAGGTTTCCGTTGTTAGGCAGTTCCAGAATGCTTGTATCAGACGTAAGCGCGACGACAAAGGGTTGGCTTGTCGGCTGGATACTGGGCCAGAGACGACCCACGATAGGATAGAGATTGTAATTGCCCCACTGCTCCTTCAGATATTCCGAGTAGGTCGCTGACGAATCCAGAGTAATGCCCTCGGCGGCCAGAGCCCTCAGGACTTTGCGATTCGCAATCCAACCGCCGGCGCGGAAACTACGGGCTCGATCAAAACCTTGCTTTTCAAGAGTGTCGAGACTGAATTTGATAATCTTCCGGAGCTCGCTTTCGCTATAAGCGGTCAGCATCACATCGTTGCCGCAGTCCGCAAGACAATTTCTTAAATCCACGGCTTCTGCAACGAATGAAGGGCCCGTTCGGAACGTTACGCCTGAGGCCTGAACGAGGCTTCGCCAGGCGTGGATGTGGAGTCCCTCTTCATCGATGGGGAGGAGAACTGAATGCATTAAAGCGCTGGTTTGAGAGGGATTGGCGCCAGCCTTTGTGAAATAGGCGGCATTTAGAAAGTGTTGCATCGGAATAGTAGGATAGTCTTGGCGAAAGTCGCGAATCGAGACGAGGTTGGACTCAATAAGGTCGTCCCCTTCCCAATCAACACTGACGACGACTCGAATTTTGCCTTGGGAATAAGCTGGAGTGGAAGTGGAAGTGGAAGCGGCAGCCAAAGCCAAAAGGCTGGCAATGCTGAAGCTGAAGAGAGCTCGAATGTTCATGAAATCCTCGGAAATTATAGATCATGTTGCTGCTGAAGCCCGGGCGGCCTCTTGGTTATCGGCTTTATATATGAAAATCACCGGCTGCACTGATCAATATTTCTTTATACAAGTCATTGAATTGAAGGACGTAAACAAAAAACGACCAGCCTGCTGAAAAATGGAAGGGCCTTATCGTACTGCCTCTGATCCTGATAGAGTTGCGCAATCGTGAGAGGAATAAGAAAGTGATCCGCTGTTGAATAGTCCGCAAGGAATTTGATTGCGTGGCTTTGTTTTCTATAACTACTGCTCAGGAAGCGGTAACGAACCAGAGCCCCACGCGATTCGGGGTCAAGGCTCAGGATCTTCTCCATATAGCTGATGGCCTTCGCGGCATTGCCAAATCCGACATCGTAAACAGTCACCAGCGAACTCAAAACAGTTAAATTATCAGGATCCTCATCGAGCGCCTTGAGAAGCAGAGGTTCCGCATCTTTCCATTGATCGTTGCCGATATAGACGAGGGCCTTGTGAACCAAAGGATTGGCATCAAATGACAGATCGACCTTGGTCGACTCATCGACCGACTTCTTGCTTTGTTCCTGAATCAGCCGGTCCAATTCTGGATTTGAGTGGGGATCGTCAATGGCTATACTTTTGACAACTTCGGGGGCTGGCCTGGTTTGTTGCTCGAACAAATTATCTTGCCCGGTTGCGCCAACAGATTCGGGGGCAAACAATGATGAATCAAGAAATCGAAAATACAAAGTCACGCAAAGAACCAAGGCAATTAATGCAATGATTCTGACAATCATCTTAAAATTGTTTTTCTTTGCGTCTCTCATTCCAAATTCCGTTCCGTCTTGTTCGGGTAGGCAGCTGAATCGATTCATCTGATTGATGCGGGGAATATCCTAGAGCAAAGTATGAGTCAAGGCGCATCGGTAATGGAAACGGTAAATCAGAGGAAGGTTTGCCGACGAAGTCAAAATGGATGGGTGAAATTGGGTAAAAAAATGGAGAATTTCTTAATTAGATCGCATAATATAAGGCAAACCATACTGGATGCAGTATGAACAAGCTCGCATGATGAGATCGCCAATGATGACAATCGTATGACGGAATATTCGGAACCAAAGGCCCCTAAACTCGGGTCTGAACAAGATGCGAAGGCCCTTGAATACAAAGCCATACTCAACACTCTGTCTGAGATGGTCTACGTTCTCGACAAAAATTATATCTATCGCTTTATGAACAGGGCCTACGCGCTTTGGTTCGAATTGCCGATTGAAGACACGATCGGAAAGTCCGTGGCTGAAGTGCATGGAGTTCCCGCTTTTACCGGTCTCAAACCTTTCCTCGATAAAGGTCTCAGCGGCCAAGTCATTTCTACCGAAATGGTTCTTCCCTCCAAAACCGGAATTCAACGTCTCGGCCAGTGTATTTATACCCCCATGCGTAGCCAGGATGGAAAAATATCAGGACTCGTCGCATCGGTCTGGGGACTCGCCGAGAGTCAGCCGGGTCTCGAGCAGGCGCGACGCAAGCAGGGCAATTTCGAGTTCCTCCCAGAAAGTCAGAACGAAGGGCTTTTTCGCTTCGAACTCACGAGGCCCATTCCGATCAGCGCTGCGATAGATACTCAGATACAGCAGATTCTGGAAGAAGCCCGCGTCGCGGAATACAACAATGTCATGGCCGGAATGTTTAGCATCGAATCCGCCACCGCTTTGAATGAACTCAAGCTCGAGCAATTCTTACCGCAAGGCGTCGCGGCGCAAACCTACCTCAGGAACTTTATCAATAACGGTTATCAGATTTCTCATATCGAATCCTTCGAGCGCGATAGCCTGGGACGCCCGGCCCATTTCAGCAAGAGTTTGATCGGCGTTGTAGAAAACAATCACCTGGTCCGCGCCTGGGCGACTCAAAAGAATACGACTCACGAGGTTCAATCCCGCGAAAATCTCCGCCGAAGCGAAGAACGTTTTCGTATGGCGTCCGAAGCGGGCAATGTCGGAATTTGGGAATGGGACATCCAAACCGGAGAATTATTCTGGTCCGATCTCGTCAAAATTATCTATGGATTTCCACTCGATTTTGAGCCCAATATGGACGAATATCGCGGTCGTATTCATCCTGAGGATGCGGAGTCCGCGATGGAAAAAGTCCAGGCTGCTCTGAATCCTGACTCGGTCCAGGACTATGTTGCTCAGCATCGAATCATTGTAAACGGCACGACAAAGTGGGTGCGAGGCCTTGGCAAAGTGGTGTTTGACGATAACGGACGCCCCCTTCGAATGAGCGGGACAGTCGTCGATTTCACGGCTCAAAAAGAGGCGGAAAATAAATTCATCCAGCTTCGGGAACTTGGAATTAACCTTTCTAAAATCATGACCACCGAAGCTCTGGCTAATCTAGTCATCGACTTCGGTACTTCCGTCCTCGGAGCCTCCGCGAGCGCTGTCTACCAAAGAAAAGAGGGAGGCTTAAGCCTGTTCGGATCCAGTGGATATAGCAATCAGGAGATTGGCGAACTTTGTTATCTTGCGCAGGATGCCAAACACCCTTTTGCCGACGCCGGCTATCTTGCCAAACCAATTTTTCTGGAGACTCGCGCTACAATGAACGGCGCCTATCCCGAACTTTCGTGTGATGGTGGTAAAAAACGATCGATCTGTGCGATTCCAATGCTTTTGGATGATGCCGCCGTTGGAGTGATCAGCCTTCAGTTTGCTCATGAAAAATCTTTTGACAACGACAGCCGACGCTTCATGCTCACCTTCGCCGATCAATGTGCGCAGACCCTGGAGCGCATCCGGTTCTATGAAAAAGAGAAGATTGCCCGCCTGGAAGCCGAAGGGGCGAACAAAGCGAAATCCCTGTTTCTCGCCAACATGAGCCATGAGATTCGAACGCCTCTTGGCGCCATCCTTGGTTTTGCGGAACTCATCAAAGATCCTGACATCGAAGCGTCCGAGCGTGATAAATTTATCTCGATCATCATGCGCAACGGCAACATGCTGAATAAGGTCATCAACGATATTCTCGACCTCTCCAAAATCGAGTCTGAGCAGCTTGAGATGGAAAATCTTGAATTTAACATCAAGGATTTGGTCAAGGAAGTCCTCTCGCTTCTCGGTCACCAGGCCCAGGAAAAACGCCTGGAGCTGAATCTGACCCTCGACGACAATGTCCCTCAACGCATCATCAGCGACCCAACCCGTCTCAAACAAATCCTGATCAACCTGGTTGGCAATGCTCTGAAGTTCACAACCCACGGCCGTATCGAAATCGTCATCGTCTCAGTCGAAGGGCCGCACGCGGATCGCCATCAAGTCAAGATCCAGGTGATCGACACCGGCCTCGGCATAGCGTCCGAGCATGCAGAACGTATTTTCGAGTCCTTCGTGCAGGCCGACTCATCGATGACAAGGCAGTTTGGAGGAACGGGACTGGGTCTCGTCATATCCAAACGTTTGGCTCAGGTGCTGGGTGGAGAATTGATTCTCGAGGAGTCAGCGCCTGGGAAAGGCAGCACCTTTAGCTTCACACTGGATGCGGGATCGCGCTCTCAAGGCAACGAACTTGACTCTGCTGAGAAGCTTCCTGGCGTGAAACAGAATCCGTCGCACAAGGAACTCTCCGGACTTAAAATCCTACTCGTCGATGATGGACCTGACAATCAACTCCTCATCAGTCGTATTCTGCAGGGCGCCGGAGCGGAAGTCTTCTCGGCACGTAACGGCAAGGAAGCGGTCGAAGCCGCCCTGAGCCAGGACTTTGATTTGGTGCTTATGGATATACAGATGCCGGAGATGGATGGGTTTGGAGCCCTCAAAGCTTTACAAAAAGCGGGTTATCAGATACCGGTCCTGGCCCTCACAGCTCATGCAATGAAAGTTGATCGGGAACAAAGTCTTAGGGCCGGTTTTCTCGAGCATTTGGTAAAACCCATCGATCGCAAGCTTTTGCTCGATAGCATCAAGAGACGGGTCCTATACACCAAAAACCCCATCGGCCTCGAGGCGATGGGCCTGGACGCTTTAACCCAGACATGAACAAAAACTATCCTGAAGGCAATCCCCGCCTGAGTCTCCGTTGCAGTCATTGATCATTTCTACTCGCCCTGTCGACATGCCGCCATCAAACAATTCCCTGGTCTCCGGATCAATCCATGTTTATCTTAGGCAATTCGGCTATTTTCAGACAGGAGTTTCCATGCAAGACATTCAAATACGCCCTATCCAACAGGCCGATAACAAAATAGTCGCCGGAATCATTAAGCAGGTGTTAACCGAATTCGGCCTAAACCGGGAAGGTTTTGCTTTTGTCGATGCCGAACTCGAAGCGCTCTTCGAACACTACATTGCTCCGAAGGCGGCCTACTATGTTGCGGAAGTGGACGGTAAAATTCTCGGCGGCGCCGGTTTCGGCCCACTGCTGGGAGGCGACGAACATACGGCTGAATTGAAAAAGATGTATGTACTTACAGAGGGACGAGGCCTAGGCCTGGGGTCAGCTCTGATGAGGCAGCTTCTCCCCATGGTGGCAGCCGCTGGATATAGGCAGATCTACCTGGAGACGATGCCAGAAATGAAAGACGCTATTCGTCTTTACGAAAAATTCGATTTCTGCGCCATCAATCACTCGATGGGCAATACCGGGCATCACGGCTGCCAATCGTTTTTTTTGCGATCGATGCCTTAATTTCTCTCTACGTTCGAAGAGAGTGAGACCTTTCGAGAATCCGTCAAAGACCTCCTCTCTACCATTCGCGATGACAAGAGCCTTTAGATTAGCCGCAAAGCGCCAAGAGGCTTATAGAAATCTTCGACCGATATCCTCGTAACCATTTGGCTCAACTTTGAGCGCGTAGAGCTTCTGCTGAACCGGTTTTTTGGACTGAAAGAAGTTCGGCGTGGGCTGGAGATAAAACTCCGACTCGCGGTTGAGAAAGCCTTGAGCCTTGGCCGCCGCACCGGTCGGGAACTTTGTAAACGATGTATCCGTTTTATCCTTTCGATCCACGACGACTTCAACCGAAACTTCGCCGTATTCAATGCTGTCGAAGGTTACGATCGTCTGGCCTAGACCGGCTATGGCAAATTCCACGGACCGGCCGTTGATTTCCTGATCTTCATTCGCCGTGAGAATCTTCGCCTTGATACCTTCGTTGATCGCAATGACCATGAGGTTGCGCCAGGCGATTTCGCGATCCGTTTTGTATTCCGAAATATTTGTTTTCATAGGTCTTCCGTAATAAAAATCCGCGGTAGGTACATTTGGGTCGCCCCGGCGGATGAGAAGAATCGTGGAATTCTGTACTAGCACAGAATAAGGCGACGAGCAGCAAAAAGCCAAGCCGTCGCTTTAAAGGACCTCCAAAACTCCGCGCAAAGAGGGTCGTTGAACTTAAGGCTTAGCACCTTCAGACAACTTCTTGGGATACTCGTCCATTATGCAGGCGATGTTCAACCATCGATTGAGAAAGGTTACTGTGAAGCAAAGAAAAAGCCAGAACAAGGCGTCCTGGCTTTCGCTAAAAACTTGCGAGATCTGTTTCAAACAAACCGATCAGAAATCGTAATACGCAGCGAGTTGCATCTTCCAAACTGAGTCAAGCACACGAACGCTTTGCACATCTGTCGAGCGAAGGTTCGAGTACACATAACGGTTGCTTGGAGCATCGTAACTCACGTTCGATACCGTCGTCATGTAGGGGAAGTTTGCCTGCTTGGTCTGGCCCCAGTTCTTGTTGAGAAGGTTGGGGAGGTTCAGGATATCGAGAACCAAACGGGCTTTGCCAGTGTCTTTATAGGTTGGAAGCTGCTGCGACATGCGAAGGTTCAGTTCCTGAACCCAATCGCTGAAGAATGCATTTCGCGGAGCGATCTGGCCACGATATTTTTCGAGGTGATGCTTCTTGATGAAGGCATTGAAAGCTACTGGATCGATAGCGCCTTTTGCTGAATCTGTTTCAAGAATCACGTCGCTACCGTCACCTTTAGGAACATAGAAGAGCTCACGATTGGCGCCAGAGAAGGCCGACGATTCACCGTACAAACGAGCGAGGGCGTTGCGATCGCCGCCCATGGTAAAGCTGTAAGGTTGGCCTGAACGACGTTCAAAGATGAAATCGATACTTGAAGCAAGGTCTGACCAGAAGTTGTTTTCGTAGCCGGCACTGAGGAGGAAGCGATGCTTACGTTCGTAGATCGAACGGTTCGCTTGAACATCGTTCGGATCGAGCTTGACCGGCATGTTGCTATAGTTACTGCCTGAGGTCGAGCTGGTGGCGGGGCTAACTTCCTGAACGTCCTGCCAGGCGTAAAAACCGCGAACGTTGAAGCCTGTGTTGAAATTTTTGGAAAGGCTTGCGCTCGCATTGTGAGCGTAACCCTTATCAGTGTTGGTCAATAGCAAGTCGTAGCCGCGGTTCGGGTTAAACTCACCCGTTGCCGTCGCGCCAGGTGTCGTGTCGTAGATGAGACGACCATCAGGGCCAACAGTTGTTGCGACGTTACCTGCACCGAAAGACGAGTTATTACGACGCAAATCTTTCCACATCACGCCGTAACGAGTCTTGGTGAACGAATAGTTCAGTTCGAGACCGATATTGTCGGCTACGCTAGGGATGTCGAATTTATAGTCGAGACCGGCTTGGAACTTATAGGACTGGGGAATCTTGAAGTTAGGATCCATAACGTCGACGTTGCCGTCACCCGCCACAAGTTGGGAACTCACGGCAGCCGGGATATTACGGCCATCGAATCCGTTGATTTGTGCGGCTGTGTTGGTGCTGACATCATCGACTGAAACACCATCGTTGGTGTAGGTATTCGAAACCCAGACGTTCGGCGTGCCGCCGCTGAAGAGACCAAGGCCACCACGAATGTTCAATTTCGGAGCTGCTTTGTACGAGAGACCCAGACGAGGCAGGACAGCCTGACGACCGGATAGGTCGGAGGTATTGCTATAGCCGTAGCGCTGAATGAAGATTTGGTTGCGATCGATTTTGCCCGAGGCATCGTAGAATTCAGTACGAAGGCCACCACGAAGGATCAATGCCGGCGTCATTTGCCATTCGTCCTGGAGATAGACAGTGGTTATACCGTAAGACCAGTTTGCAGCGGCATCGTCTTTGTTATTGGAAATCGCGTTCTGGTAGTTGAGGCGACTCGGTGTTTTGGCTTCAAACGCATCGATCGTATCGTAAAATCCGCGACCGTTGGCATCTTGGATGAAGAGGTTAAACACATCAGTCGTTTCAAGTTGCACACCGCTTGTCACCAAGTGGCTGCCGGCCAGATAGTTGACTTCGCCGCCAAAGGCGTTCGTTGTGTTGCGCAGCTCGTTAGCGTGACGCGAACGATCCGGTCCGATAATGATCGTACCGGCTTGAGCGATAGCCGCTGGAAGCGCTGAAGCGGAGTTTTTGATCTCAGCCTGCATAAAGCCATTGCCGTTAAGCGGATTTTGCTCGGTTTTGACGTTTTTCGTACTCGCTTCAAACTTGGTCGACAGTGACTCTGTCCAGTCTGAGTAAAGACGAAGAGAAGAGGTATTCATGGTGTCGCGCTTGTCGTACCAGTTCGAAGTCAATGGAAGTGTGGTGTTGCTCGCGAAGGAATCGTTGATGTTGTTGCCCGAGGCATATTGGTATTTAGCTTCAAGGCGATGAGCGTCGTTGATCTTGTAATCGAGTTTGAGAAGAGCCTTGCGGTCTTCTTCTTTAAGGCTCTGAGCATACTTACCGGCATCGAATCCGTAAACTCGATTGGAGATCTCCTGAACGCGCGCGACATCATTGCCTTGGATTCTCTCGGCGATGATCGGCTTGCCTGATCCTAGAGGACCAGCCGTGCTGGGCTTGGTGGAATCGAGGCCTTCGACATTGAGGAAGAAATGGAGTTTATCTTTGATGATTGGGCCGCCGAGAGCAAAGCCCAAGCGGTTTTCTTCAAAAGTGGATTTTACAGTCGTGTGTTTGGTCTTGTTGCCCTGCAGGCCATCTGTAGACCGCGTAATCATCACAGCACCTTCGAACTCGTTGGTTCCCGATTTCGTGACGACGTTGATGTTACCACCCAGGAAGTTTCCGTAACGCACGTCGAAAGGGGATTTCTCAAGAGAGATCTCCTGGACTGACATCAAAGAAATCGGACTGCGTTGAGTTGGATATCCATTGCCGTTGAGGCCAAAGGAATCGTCCTGGCGCATACCGTCGATAGTGATGCTGTTGAAGCGGTTGTTCGCACCGCCTATACTCAATTTGCCGCCGTCAAAAACTGCATCGGGCGATTGCTTGACGATTTCGCGCAAGTCCTGACTTGGCGCTGGTATTTTGGCAATGTCACTGGCGAAGAATGTATTTTTTTGCGAAGTGCGAGCGTTTCTTGTACCGACGATTTGCATCGTTTCGACTTGACCGAGATCCAAGACGATCGCTTCGTTGTTGCCAGCCGTAAGATTAATGGCTTCGCGCTTAGCGTTCTGAGTGCCTGATTTTGCAGCTTCCAAACGATAGGGGCCGCCAACACGGAGACCCGTGAATGCGAATACACCATCCGAGCCGGTGGTTGCTTCTTTTTTAATTTGTGACGCAGGAAATTCCAATGTCACGCGGGCTGCGTCAGCAGGTTTGCCTTCACTGTCCAAAACGGTTCCTCGAAGGCTCGCTGTCGTAACCTGCGCCCATAAGTCAGCGCCTGGGATTACAACCATTCCAATACCGAGTAACAACCAAATCCTTATTATTCGACCAAAATTGCCGAGAATTCCTGAAGTTCGAAGCATTTAGATGTGTTTCCTTTATTCCCGATGAATCGATCCGGAAGGTATACGACGTTCGAGTGGGGAATAATACGAAAAACGTTTCTATTCGCTAATTGCAAAGATTCGTAAAAGACGGAGTAAAGAATTGCACAAAAGAGCACGGAGTCAGGCCATCAGAAGATTGAGAGGCAACACGATAAATGATAGGGAATTCGTCAGTCATGTTGATGGCCAAACGGCGGCAGTGATGTCGCCTCTTTACGTTTAGCTAAAAAATTTCGTCGAATTTTAATGGCATGCAATTTTCGGGAGTAGAATCATTGTCGTTTTGAATTCTGGATCTTCGACTCGTTAGGATGGACTCAATTTGATGCTTGATCTCATTGATGACGAAAAGCTTTGCGGCTGCGGCTGTCAGATGAGTCGCATCAGCGAGGAATCTAGCGAGCAGCTCGATATTATCCCGGCTCAGTTTCAAGTCATTCAGAATGTGCGCTTTAAATAGGCGTGCCGAAGCTGCGAAGGAAACGTGAAATCGCTTCGTTGCCGCTCCGCCCAATTCCAAAAAGCATAGCTTCGCCGGGCCTACTCGCCTATTGCGCGGTTTCAAAATATCAAGATGCGTTGCCCCTCTATCGCCAAGAGCAAATATTTCAGCGGATTGGAGCCGATCTAACCCTTGCGACGATCGCCAGTTGGATGATCAGAA
Organism: Oligoflexus sp.; assembly: GCA_014377445.1. Taxonomy (GTDB): domain Bacteria; phylum Bdellovibrionota_B; class Oligoflexia; order Oligoflexales; family Oligoflexaceae; genus Oligoflexus. The sequence continues at coordinate 4,424 of JACMPP010000050.1, read as the reverse complement.
CCGGGCAGTTTCTAACGCCGCTTTTGAATCTGCTGCAGGAGCGTATTTTAAGCGGCAAGATACTGCACATGGATGAGACCCACGTCCAAGTTCTGAAAGGGACGGGTAAAAGAACTCAAACCAAACACTATATGTAGGTTATTCACGGGGGTCCGCCGGGGAAGAAAGCAACAGTTTTCATATATGATCCATCGCGATCGAAGGCCATGTTAGGCGCCAATGGACGATTTCGTGGTTGGAAGCAGATCTTCCGAAGCCCAGCCGACGCTCTCTTAAGAAACCGTTCGCCAGTGGATTGTCTCTATTGCGCTTCGGCCTTTGAATACTATGCACATTTCTTTCTCGCGGTCATAGACGAAGTTCAGCGTCTCAGGTGTGCTTGTCGTGGTGGCGAGGAATCCAATTTCATAACAAAGCACGCAAAATCCCTCAGTATGTCTTGCTGATGGATACACGACAGAATCGGTTGTTACTGTTTTTATAAAGACCCACGAATCTGCCCAGGTCCTTCGGTTGGTCAGGAGGAGTACGTGCGGATGATTCTGAACATCCAAAGCGTTAGGGTCCGAGAAATCGACGTTGAAGGATATTTTGGAAGCTGTTACCGATGTAGCCTCCGGTAAATGCATACGTTCTTTCATGAAATAGTATGAAGCTTCGTAAACTGCGGTTGATAGTTTCAACCCACCGTAAAAGGCATTTCTGGTATAGAATTCGGGTTTAAAACGACCAACAAACTGAGCTGGCACAGGAAGAGCGTGGCTGAAGTGCCTGAAGATAAGGTCGCTATAAAGTTGGCTTGCGCGAGTATTTGTTATGAGCGGGTCGGCGGTAAGATCTGCGAATTGATTTAGAATGTCGATGTCCTCAAGGGAGCCCTCGACATTATCATTGAGAGCAAAGGCGTCTGAGTTCTCGACTCGCCAAAGCTTGCCACTAAAGTTTCTGCGCATTAAGCCCCCTTATTTTGTGCCGCTTCAAGATATCTTCTCACCTTAATGAGACCTTCCATCGAGTTTCGCATCAGGTCTATCGGTGCCTGACGGAGTTCGGGATGCTCCGTCTTAATCCAAGCCTGTCGGTCTTTTGAATTTGAGAAGATAGTGGCTAGGCTACGGTATGCACCAATGAGGTGTGACGCCGCTTGCTTTGTGAGGCTGTTCTCGTTTTTAAACGTCACAGTATCCGCGTCCGACCAGCGGCCGATTGTTTTCCGAGAGACATCGAGAATCTTTTCCATGTCTGACGACTTAAGGTCGAGATCGCTCAAAATGGTGAACAGCGCTTTGCAAACGATAGAGCCTTCGCGCTTTGCTCTTTCGTCCGCTGTCATGGGTCTTACGGCTTCTTGTGACATGAAATTCCCTCCCTCATACCCAGATAATATCAACTTATCGGCCAAATGCCCATAAATCTTGAATTTGAGTTTAGAAAGAATAATATCTATTTGATTTTGTTTGATTTTTAAACATTGGGCAATCGCCCAGCATAAGCAGATATCGAATTTTAAAGAGATATAAACAGCCTTATTGACGGCTATAAGGCATCCAATTCCCTCCGCTTGACCCAAGGCCAAGTAGGCGTCCCCACTTGGCCTTTACAAAGGCATACGCTTCCGCGACGGCGTCGGGTGAACCCGTTAAGCCTTTGCCCAATTCTCCGGTCCGTTCTCTCTTGGGTCTCCGATGCTCACGAGCTTGAATATCTTCGGTCGTGTGCCCGGAAGACAGCTTTCTCACCGACGCCCTCGATGCTCATCCATACTTGGTCGGGTTCCTCATGCGCTTTCAAAGAGAATCATCGAAAGCAACGAAAATTCTTTCCAACTTGCATTTTTAATGGGATATGGTTGCTTACGCTAAGCTTATTTTACCGAAAGAATTCCGACATGATGTTGTGGAAAAAGTGTTTGTTTGCAGCTGTATTTTTTGGACTTGGTTACTATGCAAAGGATTTTCTAAGAGGGACTGTAGCCGGTCTTAAAGAAAGTTCAGCTAAAAATTCAAAAGCCTCAGAAGCTACGCACCATACCCAAAAATAGAAACTGACGCGAGTTTAGATGTCTCACAAAAACTATGAGAGCAGCAGCTTAAGTGAAGGCTCTACGAAATCGGGGAAACTCCAGGGGGATCTGGGAAATCGGAGAGACGGAGAATACGGTCCCCTGAAAGCAGCCAACTTCATAACTAGCAGTAACTACGTTACATTTTAAGTTGCATGACCAATTAAAACGATTAGTTTAAAAAATGGTATTATTTGATACCATTTAAATAGTCATAAATTATAAATAGTTATAGATTTTTCTATTTTATATTGAATAATTAGTTGTATTTGACCGATGAAGTGATACGATTGCAGACGGATAATAGGAGGCCTACCATGAGCGCGGAAACAGATGCCAGGAGCGTTCCTCTGACCGCAAACGAGCAGGCACAGGCTGTCTACAAAGCCATCTTTACATTCAAAGAAGATACTGGTCTTACTTACGAAGATTTGAGTGAGATTCTTGGTAAGGACGGGAGCACTTGGAAACGTTGGAATAGAGACAAAGCCATTCCGCTTAAAGATAAGCATCTTCGTGAGGCAGTTTCTCATTTCATCGCAATCTTTCGCAGCTTAGGCGCTATGTTCGGCAATAAGAACGACCGCACCCTCTGGCTGAAAACCGAGCATCCTGATTTCGAGAAAAGTCCGCTCGCACTCATGATGCAGGATTTCCGTGGCTTGATTCAGGTTCGTACCTATCTCGACTATGTGAGAGGGCGAGGCGCTTGAAATGTGACCTTTGGCGAATTACGGAGGAGCAGGCGACTTCTTCTCTGCATAATAACATCCCCGATTCTTCTTCACGTGAAACCGACTTCCTCGAAAACTTAGTAGACGAAACTAAACCCCTAAAGACTCTTGAGCAGCAGTATATTCAAGCCGGGTATCATTATCTTGTTTATAGCCAGTTCCGCTATCCGCTCCCTGTACCTTCTCGGTATGCGGCGAGGTTTAAGCCACCGTTGCACATGGAAAATGTCTTTTATGGTGGGTTGGCTCCTGAAACCTCATATCACGAGTACGTGTATCACTTCCTTCGTCAACGTCTGCATATCAGTGGTTTAAGCGAGTTTAAAGAGACAAGAACGATTTTCTCTGTCGAGTTTCACGACGATCATACCACCGATCTTAGACATCTTGAAAATACTGCAGCGATTATGCACAAGACTGATTACTCTCTCTCTCACTCATTCGTTAAATCGAATCAGTGCAGTTCAATCTTATACCCCAGTGCTCGACATCACGGCGGGGAATGTGTTGCAGTTTTTGATATCAGATATTTGAAGAAAATCCCCAAATCTCACGAAAATATACAACTTTCACTAAATGCAATTAATCATGCCTGTCATGTCAAAAATCCATTTAGGGCATTTACTATTAAATGGAGCGACGTCTCGTAAACGGATATTTTGCCGCGAGCTTCGGCCCGTTGAAGTGCCAAAGTACGCGAATGGACGCCCCCTGTTTCAGGAAAGTTGTCGCTTAACTCAAAAAGACATTCAGGCGGGCGAGCAAGAAGAGACAAGTGGGAAAGCATTCGAACTATTCGAGAGATTTCAAAGAAGCCATCGTATCAAAGATCGTAAACAGGCGTAATCAAACAGATGCTCAAGTATGCGAAGCCGAAGGAATCGGTCAATCAACTGCTACAAATTGGCTACGAAATGCTACAATGCCAGCTATGAATAAAAAAACGAAGTCAAAAAAATGGTCTGCAAAAAAAAAGCTTAAGGCGATCGGCGATACGCTTTCAGCGAGCGAAGTCGAGCTTGGTAGCTATCTTCGAAAAGAAGTGTTAACGGCCACGAGATAACGGTAACCACGATGTCGGCATAATTGGCCGGAGCACAGCTCAAAAAAAGGAGACTGCGAACGCAATCCCCTCGTCTCGCCGAGATGTCGGCCAATCAATCCAAGCTTGATTCTTCCAGAGCCTCATTGAAGCCTTTGATCCCCCCAAAGTATCGTCTCCAAGTCCTCCAGAACAGTCCATAGCCTTTGATAGCGTTCAAGTTTCAGGAGTAGGCCTTCCCTTTCTTCTTCGAGCGTCATGCCTTCTTCTCCTTTTTTGCTTTGGTTTCGCGTACTCTGTGAGAGTCGCCGGCGATCTTGATGATTTTCGCGTGATGAGTTAGGCGATCGATCATTGCCGTCACGCAAGGCGCTCCTGGAAATACTTGCACCCAGTCCTTAAATGCCAGATTAGTCGTAATACAAGTAGCCGTTTTTTCGTAGCACCGATTGACGATTTCAAAGATAAAGTCAGCTGCCTTGCAATCGAATGATAGATATCCAATTTCATCAATGATCAGAAAATCCTTTGATTCATAGTATTTCAGCTTCCTCTGCAAGGCGAGGCGGCTATCCTGAGCACCGAG
>JACMPP010000049.1 GCA_014377445.1 Oligoflexus sp. | reverse complement strand
TTCGAGAAACGAGCCTGAAGCTCAAGATCTGTCAGGTTGCGCGCCGCACTGCGGGTCAGAATCGAGTTGATCTGATCACGATCAGCGATGGTCGCGGTGTTGATCGACTCAATGAGACGGCTCGCGAGGAGATCCTTCTGCATGTAGATGATCAAAGCATCGAACTGATGGGCTTTCGGTAGGGTTTTGATCCAACCGAGGCCTTCTTTGTAAGTCACGTAACTCGCGATGGAAGATGCGAGGATCGCAATCTTGTGCGCTTCAGGAAGTCGCTCAAGGATGCGGGCTCGATACTTCTCAACGAGAATCGGCGGACAGTGACGGATCACGATATCCTGATAGAATGGATCGGCCAGAACTTCCTGGATATTCTCCGAGAGCTTCTCGAGGAGGATATCGGTGAGCTGGTTGATCTCTTTCGAGATCATAAGCGAGAGCTCAACCAAAGTCTTGGTTTCCTGCTGGATTAAAGATCTAAAGAGAAGTTTCGCTTCAAGGTCAGCCTTCTCGCGAAGGATCTTGATGACTTCGGAGACGTAGATCTCCTTCATCGCCAGGAATTCATCCTTGCTCAGAGTCAACGACGCGATGATTTCATAAGACGAACAGATAACTCCAGTTTTGTTGGCTGAAGAATCCTTGATAATGATGATGCCACGATCCTGAAGCTGGCGACGGGCTTCTTCGGTGAAGAAGATGTTCGCCCCCTCTACGATCGCACGGGTTGTCGCCTGACCGGTCTTCGTGAAAAAGTCCGCCCAGTTCTTGTCGTTCACAGAGTAAGGACGGCCACCGGCCGGGATGAAAATATCCGCGTAGACTTTGCGGTAAATCTCGTTCCGGATACGGATGTTTTCATTGTTGTTGGCAAGGATGACGAAAGCCTGCGGATCACCGCTTAGCTTCGCCTTGTCGAATTCCATGATCGATTTGTTCTCATGGACGAGTCGGAGAAGCTCTTTCCACTCGAGACCTTTGGGATCGTAAGCTGCTCCGTAACCATCGCTGATCGATACGACGCGAGCATTTTCTCCGTATTCACGATAGAGAATTTTCAGTTCGTTACCCGCAACGTCGCCGTCCGGACCACCGGTGATCTTCACCGAGAACTGCTGCTTGTCGGGGTCTATACCGAGATAGTGCAAGACGTTGTCGACGTAGACGTTGAGACCTTCTGAGGTCACGCCGTAAGCCTTATGGTTGATACCTTCACCGGGTTTCGAGGACATGAAGGCCGAGGCATAGCGATAGCCACGACGGCGAGCTTGTTCAGGAATCCACACGATGAGTTCGTTGGTGATGTTTTCATCGGGACCAAGGTAGATAATATCCGATTTCGGATAGTAGCTGACGACCTTGTTTTTGGTCGATTCATGGCTCTCATCCTCTTCCACGAGCAAGTCGAGAAGAGCGTTGATCGATCCCTTAACCGCTTGGTCACGGTGACCACCGGTTTTGAGGACGAGAACGGCTTTGGAACCGCCCTCTGGAATATCTTTGTTCTTAAGCTGCTGCGCATTCGAAAGGCCATAGACCTCATCGAAGAGACCGGCCAGAGCCATGTCATGGTCAGCGTCTGTCCGGGGCATAACCACACGGACACCGCCACGCGCAATGTCTTTCCAGCGAACCTGGAAGAAGCGGAAGTCCTTTCCAATCACGTAGAAGATTGCGAACGGAGAGTTGGGATAATACTTTTTATCCAAGACGTCTGGCGAAATACGGAAAGCCAGACCCGTCTTGGTCGAGAGGAAGTAGTTCGTTTTCTGGCAGTGAACGATGAAGTTCAGACATTCTTTGAAAATGTTGCGGTCGACTTCTTCGATCAAATCTTCGACTTTGTCATTCAGCTCAGTTTCAGCCGCGGCAAAGACCTGTTCCCAGTTCTCGCGCGCCTGTGGGTCAAACTTCGCACGGAAGAGTTTGATCACGGTCTGCATCACTTCAAAGTTTTGGAAGAAGGTGTTGCTGATCTTATAGACACTGTAGGCATAAGGATTTTGTTTGCTGAGGAAGATATGGCACCAGTTGGCCATCGCACGCACGATGTTCGCAGCGTTGATCGAAAGATCAAATGGCGCCTCCACCAAACGGGAGAAATCATCGTGATCGACCCAACCCAAAGTCCTGAGGGCTTTGGTAAGCTGAATCATAGGGACTTCAGAGCCAGTGATCTTCTGGTTCGAGCCGTGGCTCAGGATGAAGTGCACAACAGTGATCGACTCGGAATAACCTTCGTCGAAACGGACGATGAACGCCCGACCCACGAAGAAGTCGTAACGGTGAATGAGTTTCATGATCGGCTCAAGGATGTTGGCCGTATTCACGTTTTTCAGACCGATCATCAAACGAGCGCCAAGGCTGTTATCGATCGGCTCGAGAACGGTGTGCGCCCCCTGATGTTCGATCATGTGCTTGACCATGCGGTAGGTCAGAAGCAGGCGCGTACTGGTGGCATAAGTAACGAAGTCGTTGTCGATCGTCGCGAGGTAATGATCGACCAAAGCCTCTGTCCCAGGCGATTCGGCGAGGATCAAAGCGCGCGCATGATCGATCTTGTCCATCACGTGGCGGTTGTCTTTTTCCAAAAGCTTTTGCTTTGAACAGATAAAGGTCGAAAGGAAAAGGAGCTTATCGCGCGAGAAATAAAGCGCACCCATCTTCAGATCGAGACCGCGTACGCGCGAGGCCATATCGGAAAGAATCTTACGGTCCCCGCCTGGGCCGATGTAAGTAACCTTGAGACGATCGCGATCCCAGAGTTCGACGGTTTGTTTCGTCTCGAACACATGGCCCGTGATGATGGCGGAAAGGTGACGAACCTTCTCCTGGCGCGGCGTTGTTTGATAGTAAATGGGCGGCATCGCGTTGAAGAACCATGGCGTCAGAATCGAGATACTGTGATCAACACCCACTCGGACCGTTTCCGCGATGTCTTCGATATAGTTATCGAGAGCATCGCCCGTCAGGTCTTTCGTCATCGCCGGCTGAACATCAACCGTATCCGAAAAATCCCAACCGAGATCGGCATCCTGAACTTCACCAGTCTTCATCTTATCTACCTGTTTCATGTCCCAGTCCTAACAATACAAAATATTGCTGAATACTTTTTCGAAATCGGTTTACTTGTTCCACATATCTTCAAGGGCGATGAGATCCACGCCATTGAATCGGCCTTTGGCCTTAAACGGATCGAGCATGTCGTCGGCGGGCGTACGGGCCCGCGCGGTATAACGCTCATGGAATTTCTCCATGATGTGCGCGCTTTCCTCACCATGATAGCAGGAAGGCATGCGCGAGAAGCCTTCGATCGCCAACTCCGAAACCTTCTTCGAAAGTCTCGCCATGTGCTTGTCCTGGAGGCCGGTCGGGGCTTTCTGCCAATAATTGACAAGCTTCGGAAATTCCGGAAGCAAAAGATCAAGAGCCTGATTCATGCTCTGATCGTCATAAAGCAGACCTGTGTAATACGCACCCGGTGCCGCCTGCCAGTAACGATGCTGACAATCGACCGAACGCAATTCCAAAAAGCCACGCGCTCTCACTTCAGGGAACTGAAGGGAAAGGTGCGTTTGAAGGTCTTTATGGTTCGGCTTCACGCCCAGGAAGCCGTTTTTGATCCAGTCGCCAAAGGTGAATTGGCCATCCATAACCTTGAAGTCATGACGTTCACTGAATACGACGCGACCTTTCATGATCCAGTCGAGGTAGGCCTCGACACAGGCTTTGCGGGAGAGCGAGCTGATCACGTTTTCAAGCTTCGGAAAGCCTGTTCGCGTATGGTCCATATGCTGCCAGGTTTCGCCCCGGTTGGTCATGAGACCATTGGGTTTCCCATCGAGCATGGGGGAATTGGCAAAAGTCGCAGTGGCAAAGGGAGCCAGAAGGCTACCGAGTAAATAGCGTTTGGCCAGCGTTTCTTCCGAAGCGCCGAAGTCGAGATTGATTTGAATCGTACAGGTCTGTCGCATCATGCGTTGACCATGAGGACCTTGAGCGGCAAAGAAGGCATCCATCGCGCGGTAACGCGGCTTTTGCATTTGCAAACCGATCTCTTCCACGGACTTCCAGGGGTTCATACCAACCTGGAGGATCGTGATGCCCTGGGCTTTGGCCGCTGTATCAACCTGCTTTTGGATATCGCGCATCCGACGCAGGGCATCGGAGAGACAAGGATAGGGCTTGCTTGAGAACTCAAGCTGTCCGCCCGGCTCAAACGAAAGTTGATCTTCGTCATCAAGCAGAACGTTCATGAGGTGATCGCTGCCTTCCGGCGCGGCCACGTATTTCCAATCCGGACGGTCTTTCTGCATGCTGTAAAGCATCGCAACCAAACTATTGGGGCCATTGTAAAGAGGCACAGGACTGGGCTTGTCCTGCGTGAGGGTCTGCGTATAGAGGGGAAGCATCTCAACTTCGATGCCGACGAGTCCAGGCCACTTGGGATATTTGCTACAATAATCCGCTGGTCTTAAAGGAAAAATCTTCTCGTAAACCCACGCATAGCAGTCTTCGTAAGTGAGGGCTTTATCAGCTTCTGCCATTTTAACATCCACCAGCTTATCTCCAGGGCAGCGATGGCTTTAATCCATCCGCCGTTCAGTACCGCAGGTTATACATTAGCCTCAAGTCCGTGCACAATCAGAGCTTGGGGAAATCCGAGCGACGGAAATACATAATTCGTCCCTTGAGAAGTACTGTTCCCAAAGGGGCAAATCTATTCTTCCACTTCGACGTTGATCGCGAAATTGGAAATGCCATTTTTTCTAATGAAGTCAATCAGCTTGACCACTTCACCGTGGGGGGTCTTAACATCGGCTGAGATCAGCGCAGAAATGTCGGGCTTGGCGGCCTTTTTCTCGGCAAGAATCGCGGTGAGATTCGCGTAATTAACCGGTTGGCCATCTAAAAAAAGTTTCGAGTCTTTATCGATACTGAAACCAAGGTTTTGCACCTGCTCGTTGGGAGCTCCGGTCGAGGCCTTGGGCAGCTTCATCTCAATCGACTGACTCGTCATGTAGTTTGCTGTGACCATGAAAATAATGAGCAAAACGAGCATAACATCGACCATCGGGGTGATGTTAATCTCGTTAATTCCATCATCATCGTCACCAATACTTCCAGCCATATAAATAACCTTAGAGTGAGAAGTGGGCGATCATGAGGCTTTTCATAGCTTCAGAATTGGAGATCTTTCTCTTCACGACACGCATGAAAAGGTTGAAGGCGATAATTGCGGGAATCGCCACGATCAGGCCCACGGCTGTTGCTATCAGAGCTTCTGAGATACCCGCCATGACCACGGCTGGACCGCCCGCCGGATGACTCGCGAGGTCGCTAAAGGCCTGGATAATACCGATGACAGTACCGAACAGACCGATGAAAGGGGCATTACTGCCAAGCGTACCGAGGATAACGAGACCATGATCGAGCTTTTGTTTCTCACCGTTGAGAAAGCCCGTCATACCCTGCTCCATCGCTCCGACACCTTTGTCTTTATATTTCAGACCCCGGAGGATCGTTTGAGATTCGATCGCTGGTGAAGATTGACAGAGGGTTTCGATGCCCTTGACGTCGTCATCGATCAGCATCTGTGTGATCGTCTGAGAAAAATCAGGGAAGTTGATGCGAATACGCGAGAAGAAAATCACGCGTTCAACGATGACGCCGATAGAGACGACACTCAGCAAAATAAGTATCCAGAGCACCCATTCGCTACCAAAAGACGTGATAACGAGGAGCTTGTTGACCAGACTAAAACCCATATTTATTTCCTTAGAAAAGTCTCTATGACAACTTCACATAAAAGAACTTGTGTCCATCAGGTATCGCATAGGGTTTCTCAGGTGTCGATCCGTCTTTTCGCCAGAGATTCTGCAGGGAAAAGTTCTTTGAACATACGCAGCATCGCATCTTCGTAAAGAGGCAGGCTTACCAAATCCTCACCCCAGAGTTCACTCTTCACACGAAGCGTTCCGTCCAGTTCACCCGCTTCATATAGAACAACATGATCCCAGGCGCTGAGCTGGCGCATAAAGCGATCAAGGCTGATTATCTTTTCAGCACGCGAGATAACCCAACCTCTTTGCGTCATCTCAAAGAGGTAACCCATCTCGTTCCAGGGCTGAAGAAAGAAGTAGGGACGGTATCCCGTGACGTTTCCAGACTCCCACATAAGGCGTGGAGCCTTGCCCGGACCCGGCTTGCTTTTTAAATTCCACAAATAAAATACATCGCGCAGTTGAATAAAACTCTCGCGAACTCGCTGCGAGTCCTCAACAGGAATCCATTCCACGCGTTTTTGATCTTGCCAGCCAGCCATAGCCCTAGCGTTTAAAATCTTACTCAAGTCCTTTTCCAGAAAGGAATTGCCGGGCAGGGCTTCAACTTCTTTCTTCGCTTTTCGAGCGCGCCAAGGCAGTAGGGGCCAAAGATTATTCAAAATTTCTCGTGTTTTTATCACATCGATCCTTGACAAGAATTTCTTGGAGTCGTAAATAAACACTCCTCAGCGAGATAGATCACTTAGATCTTCCGAAGTTAGCGGATGTAGCTCAGTTGGCTAGAGCGGCGCGTTGCCATCGCGCAGGTCGAGGGTTCGAGTCCCTTCATCCGCTCCATTCACTTCCTCGTAGAGAGTGGTCAGCCCTACACACTTACTCCTCTGTTTTCCCAGCGCGGAGCGCGAAGAAAACAAAAAGTAATGAAAAAGGCAAACCACAAGCCCGGTCGGCATCTGGATCAGGCGAGAACAAGGCGCGAGGCCTTTTAAAAAGCGGAGTGTGCTCCTGCACATGAGCATTTTTTAAAAGACCGATGAAACGCCGTTATCGCCTGATCCAGACGTCGACCGCACTAGGCGGATGTAGCTCAGTTGGCTAGAGCGGCGCGTTGCCATCGCGCAGGTCGAGGGTTCGAGTCCCTTCATCCGCTCCATTTCCCCCTAAGACCCAGTCACCGGGTCCCGGACAAAGTCCTATCTCCCAAAGAACAACTTAAGCCCCTAAATTCAGACGTATCACGCCTTATGTCAATGCTATCACAGCGCCACTCGTTCCTGATTGCCTAGCCCGTAAAAGCCTGGGGCCCAGGCCACTCCGGATATCTGCAAAGAATTCTCGCAACAGCTGCGCGTCGCCGTCGGGGCCATAAAACAGACGATCAAAACCCATGGCCGCCCGGACCCACCCTCCCCTTCGAAGCTTGACCACCTTTCGACTTTCCTGTAGCCATATATTTGTATGGTTAACTTGAAATCACGAAAGGGCGTCTTATGGGCTTGGAAATACTACGTCAATCAACCCGACAGGCTCTCCGCGAGTGCATACTTCTGGCGAGCGATCAACATGGCTTTGACCTCGAGCAGGCGATGCGCGGCACGGGGCTCATCGACGACAGTATCAAGCTCGCGGATGCCGAGGCCGCGAAGACAGCCTTTGATATGTGCTACGAAGAGATAGACTGGCGCGATCGCCAATCGATACTTCCTCTTATTCCCATTTTCGAAAAGTCCTACAGCGACAGCCCCCGCAACTTCGCGAGCCTTCACAATTATCTCGATGGGATTCTAGCGCATGATGGGTATCGGATGAAGGATGGACGTTTGGTGCGTTTGCCGATGTAACCCACTCGCTTCAAAAAATGGGCACTAACCACCTTCAAAAAATCGCCTTTAGAATTTAAGCACAAAGGCCACAACAAATACTTGCTTCAGAATATCGTGTGAAGCCCAATGTAACGACGGGCAATGAGATTCCAAATGGCTATATTGAAACAAAATATTTAACAATATGGAAGTTCCGCTCGGCCTTAGAACTGATGGACCACTTGACAATCGAGCAATTGGGGTCTGTGTTGTCTCGGAGTGAATCTGATTGTGGTAATCCATCTCAACCCATGCATGGGTCATACAGTTAAGATCTGTAAGCGATATTTCTTTTTTTCCTTCAAGCATGGCCATCAATCGACCTTCAATTTGTCCCCAAAAGGATTCGATTTTTCCGTTTTAGTGAGGACTATAGGCCAGCGTGGTTTCATGTATAACCCCTATGCGCGAAAGGCCCTGAGTAAACTCCGCCGACGTCATCGCTGATCCATTGTCGGTCATCAGTGTCCTCGGTAATCCACGGCGCATCAATGCTTGGGAAAAGCCGTGTACGAGGTCTTGCGTGGTCTCCGTCAAATATCATTGCAAATGGCAGATGAGCCGCGATCGATCATCGATGACTGCAAAAAGTGTTGGTGTGATCCATTCTCCGTTTGCCGTAAGTATAGGGCGTTTTGCATGATGAAAGTCGAGATGCCAAAGCCCTCCGACATGACTCGCTTCGTAGCTCCTGACTTCGCGAGCATCGAGAGCCTGTCGTGCAATTTCTTGGCCTTCTCGCAGCAGCTCTCGCTGCCTTTTGGTCTTGATCATTCCGTTGCTACGCATGTGCCGGCGGACTGTCTGATAGGAAAAACTGTCCGAAATCTTATCGCTCCTGGCGAAAGCCTGGAGATTATCGAAGTGCAGCTTTGCCGACCAGCTCGGTTGCTCTTTATGCTGACTTCGAAGTTGACGACATAGGACCAGTTCGAGCTTTGACCCGTTGACAACTTAGTGAATACCGAACTTAAGCTCATAAAAGTATTATTGCTCCAGTCCCAAGACGCCTAAGCGATGCTTCACAAGCTCCAGATATTTCATTTTGAGCTCAATCGGTAGAAAGCTTTTCGCTATCCAGTCATTCCAAGTTGGGATCATCTGCTCAAAGCTGTCGAGCACAATTTGAATCGTCTTCTCATTCAGTCTCAAACGTTCCTTGGCAAAGTAATGAACCAGAAGTTTCCGGGTCACCCCTCTTTTTTTGCCTTTTAATGGGAGAGCCAGTTCCTCCGGATCCCGCAGTACAATGCTGCTATTAAGAAAGTCATAGGCAGGAGCCAAGCGAATGATATTTACCTGCGTAATAAGCGAAAAATTCTTAAGATGCATATCTTCATTGCCCACAAGGTAATTGAAGACCGTACGTTCAAAGAGTTTTTTTCGCTCCAAAGCCGGGAATGTGCAGTGCTGGTCGAGGACCGTGACCAATTTTTCCAAACTCGATTCATACTTCGTCTCTCGACTTAACCCGAGAACCTGGCCGAAATCTTCGGTAGCAATCCTGTCTTTTTGCCCTGATCGATCAAAGCGCTTGATGAAATAAACGAGGCTCCCATCGCGAGCTTTGACTAAACCATGCGCAGGGACTTCTATCCCGACCAAAGCCGCTAGGTGCATGGTGAGGTCTTCATTCTCAGGAAGGTGGGCGTAGCGGTCCGATTGAGGCTTTAGAATAAAACGCCCCTCTCGATCCACCAGCTTAAATTCTTGGTCCTTGACAGATAGCAATGCTGACAGCTTTGTCTGCACGCCTTGGATAGACATTTTATCAGCACGGGCAGCTGCTTCCTGTCTTAAGCCGGCAGTGTCCAGCGGAATCTCGCGAATATTTGTTAATCCTCGGGCGAGGCGTTTTAGGGCCGTGCTTGAATAGTTTCCTTCGTCGATCGTCTCATAGGTGAGCAGACACTTAGTCATCCTCCGCCTCGCCGACGCTCACTGCTCCAACCATATCGGCTCCGACAACCAGCAGCTGCTGAAAATAATCCTTCGCATCAATTTTTCTTTTTCGTAGCAAGGCTTCCAGTTGCGCTCCCTCCGGAAGTAAGCCGTCAAAGAAAGGAGGAAATTCTTTAAAAGTGAATATTTTCTTGCTAACTGGCAGTCGCAGCGAGATCGATGGGCCTTCATAAGTAGCGTCGTAGCGAAGCTCGTAGTTTTTGCCCTTTTCCAACTCTGAGAGAACCCCTGCAGCATGCCCGTTGACATAAACCTTAGCCTTCCTCATCGGGTAATTCCTCGCTAATAAATGGGCTCTCAAGCCTGATTTTGATGTTGAGAACTCGACAGACTCGCTGCAGTGTTTCGAGTCGTGGACTCTTGGTTCCATGCTCCAGGTCGAAGATAGCCGTCTTGCCAACGCCCGCTAAGACGGCAAGCTCCTGTTGGGTTAAGCCACTTTTTTTGCGATGGCTCTGGATTATTTGGCCAAGCCTGAATTCGATCATTCTTGCCCATTCCTCAAATTTTTACTTGTTAAGCGGTAATAATCAGATGATAAGCTTTTTTTTGAGAAATGTCTTTAGGATGTTAACCAATTTTACCGCTATAGCAGTAGAAAACCACTTTTAGATAAAAATTTCTGCAAAAAAGCTACCAAAATAGCTTAATTTACTGCTATAGCGGTAACATTGGTTAACATCCTAACCACGATCTTCGACGCGAGTGCACCGCGTAAGTTCTAAGCTTAGTCTTGATAAAGCAGCTCTTGAACAAAGAATAGAAGCCTACTCCAGACGCGGAGTGAGCGTTACTTATAACATGCAAGCCAAAGATCTGACTCAGCTTCGAGCAGAGTTTCCAGAATATAAAGCCCTTAACGCCCAGTCTGAACAGGTCACT
>JACMPP010000048.1 GCA_014377445.1 Oligoflexus sp. | reverse complement strand
GAAGGGCGAAGCCATCTCCCATTCACTGCTCAGGTAATTGAAGGTCACCTCTTCGTCTATTTTGATCGGTTTCACGGTGACCATTTCCCACGTTTCGGCCATGAAACGGGCGTTTGGATAACAGCTGTGATTGAGGAATGCCCCGATGTTCCCTTCTGTTAAAAGGTGCCTTCGTTCATCCACCTGTATGGTATATTTCGTAGCTTTCTCGACGAATATCGCTTCAAAGGTCACCACCCTGTCACCGGTTAAAAAGCTTTGTGTGGCATAAACGCCCAGCTCTTGATTCTTGTTCACGACCAGCAGACCTGGTGGTAGGTCTACGGATTTATGGGTAACATTGGTCATCAGATGTCCTTTAAAAGTAAGCGTGCATGGAGGGAGGGAGCTTGGTTGTGTCGCCGTTATCCAATTGTCGATCCAATTGAAGGGACGTTTCAACTTGGAGCAAAGCTATGCGTGAAGGCCAAGCTCAACTAGCTGCAGAAAAGCTCAACCTTGCAGAGAGGATTATTTATAGCATAAAGGTTATGACCAGCACAGCCCTGGAAAGGAAATGCAAAGACTTGATCTGACAACATGCGAAAGAAATTGGTAGATTTACCCGCCAAGTACAAGTTAGCCGATGATGAATCTACCAAGATAGAGGGTCACCATTAGACAAGGTGACTTAAATCTGCATTTCCAACATGGGTACAATGATATGAGCGAAGGTATGTATCTATTTTACGTCCGCACTCGAAAGGCAATTGTTTTCTTCGTAGCCGAGATTTCTGAGCTCATGTCGAGTGAGTATTCCATCACGTCCCACTTCTTTACAAGCTCTGTGACTTCAATCTCATTAATTACTAGAGAGTGACGCTATCGAAAGAGAATGTCATACTTTTTTGCGAGGGAGAGAAGTTTGTTACCTTTCTTTTCCTTATCCTGAATCGTCTGACTTGAGAAAAAATCGGCAAGCCCTATAACTTTCTCACTCTTCGACCATCGCCGTGACAAACTTTTTTCCGTCAACGGCCTGTATGTATCGGTCCATTTCTCTGCATTCATCATGGATCCGACGAATGGGAGTGCGATGGCGAGAAAAGAGTCCTGAAGAAGCGCGGCACTCTTACGATCGATTCGACTGAGGTCGTCGAATATACTTTGAAATCAAATCGTGCCCTTATCTTCCTAACAAACATTTTTGAAACGGAGGCTTCAGAGGGGAGGATTTAGGAATGCCCAGCGCCGTGCACAAAATAAAACTGTGTTCATAAGTTATCTCTTTCGTCGCAACGCCTCCCTCCGTTTTCGACAACTTCTCTAGGAATTATCACTCCTATACAAAGCAGCTACGCGTGAGGAACTCTCCGTGCCGAACTCCAGGCAAAGTTGTTCGTAGAAGTCCAGACTTTGGTAGGTTCCATAATCATCGAGAATCTCTTCTCCTGCCAGAATCAAGCGGTTCGCAAGCCAGACCTCGCCATCGGGAGATGCGATATTGGGACGATGTGAGTGATTGAAGAATTGTGTATCACCCTGCGGGTAAAGCATTTCCTCACCCCAACAAAAGCAATGATTCAAAAAATCAGCAGCGACTTCCCGGCCGCTGCTAGTGGCCAGCACGAGGATATCTTCAGGAGTTTTCGGAATGCAAGACCCAGGTTCGAATTCCCAGACTAGGCTACCTTGCGGAATGTCTTCGTCAGCTAAGATCCCTAGACCTTTGCCAGGAAGAGGGCGCACGGTATAGGGGACTCGAAAGCCAAGAGACCGGGCTGCATTGCCTCGCGAATGTTCCAACCTCGTCGCGCACCCACCGATGGTCTTCGCAGCAGCGATTAGATCCTCAACGAGTTCGGTTAGATGTTGGGGTGTGGTTCGCGCTGAGAGAACACAGACGCGAATGCAGGAGGTGCCGTCAGATGTTGATGTTGGCGCGAGCAGGATATGCCCTCGCGCGTTTACGTCATCGACCAGCCATTCGGTAAGTTCTCGCTGAGAGACATGCATATATTGATCAGGTAAGCGAAAAGTGACAGTCGATAGCTGAGGAGGCGTTACCACCATCAAAAGATCGCCAGCGTCTTCGAGCCTACGAGCTATCCATTCGACCGCGTCCTGGCACCAATCTAAATGTTTCGCGAACGCCAATGGTCCATGAGCTCGCAGCGGTAGCCAGACTTGGGCACCTCGAGCTTCACGGGTTAACTCCAGACCAAGGTCAGAAATATCTGCGATGTTTTCCGAGCCTAACCCGTTGTTTGTCGGAGGCGTGTACGCGGCACCCATACTAAAGGCGTTACGAAGGTCGTTCTCCTTGCGGACCATGAGCATGCCGACCCCATAAGGAGCCTGAAGGGCTTTATGAGGATCGAGGGCTACTGAGTCTGCTCGTTCCAGTCCTCTGAGCAAAAACTCCCCTCGTTTCGTTAAGGCGAAGAAGCCACCAAAGCAGCCATCCACATGCAACCAGAGGTTGATAAACCTGTCCCGGATCTCGGCGAGTCTCTCAAGGGGATCGACGCTCCCTGTACTGGTCTCGCCGCCGACGCCGACGATGATACCGGCACCGAACTTCAATCGATCGGAGTTGCCAGAAACGGCATCTTCGAGTGAATTGATATCGATACGGCCATCCTTGTCACAACGAATCGGCACTATTTGACTCGCATCGACACCGAGGACACGCAACCCTTTAAGAATGCAATAGTGCACATGATCGGGAATAAAAAACAGGACTTCAGATGGTCGAACGCCTGCAGACTTTGCTACAGTATCGCGAGCTACATGCAGACCGAGGGTATTTGCCACGCTTCCTCCGCTAGTAAAGACACCAGAGTGTCCCGAAGGCCAGCGAAGAACATCGGAGCCTGCCCAATCCAAGACGGAACGTTCCATCGCCGCAAACATAGGTGAGGTCGGCATCCAAGTAAGGCCGGGATTTAGACCTGCACAGGCGAAGGCTGCGAGAGCGCCTTCATGGAGAGCCGCGGTGGGCGCGTATGACAAATATCCACCGTGACTGTCCGCTGTTCCGATACCTTTTGAGCAGTTCAATAGCTGCTCAAGGGCAGCCTGAAGCCCGGTGGGTGCTCCGGCATCACTGATCATCAGTTCGTGTCGAGCGCGCTCATAGACTTTTGTGGAATCAGCCCGTGCGGCTCTTAAGTTACTGGTCATCCAGCGTTGACCTGCACCTGATTCACTCTTAAGCGGAATTTGGGCGTTTCCTTCCCTTAGAACAAAATCCGCTGTGAGGCTCGCAAGCGTCCTAAATGCGCCAGGGCCCGAAGTTTGTCCCTTACTTAAAACTGCGACGGAGTCATTTGGCCATGCAGGCGGTTGAGAAGTCGCATACCTATCAGCGGAAGTCGAGATGTCTGATTCATCTTTCTTCTCCTGGATACATCCCAGTTCGCTCGTATCATGGCTCATTTTCATCCCTCTACCGGCTCGGTTTATTAGGCTATGGAAGCGGTCTTTGAGGCTGACCATCATGACTTGGATCGTCTGCGTCTTCGAAGAAAGCGGATCCATCGTGTGTAGTGTTACCTAAACCATAGACATGCAATGTTGAAAGTCAAAATCTTCGCATGGCGCAAAAAGCAGGAGATTTTGCATGATCTCATGGATCGGTGGACCTCAAGGTCACATTATGGTAAACGCGAGGTTTAATTTACTTAGCTGGGTTAAGGGAGGGCGACCTTGTGAGTTGGTTATTTCTCGCTATCGCGATTCTTTTGGAAATTGTTGGCACAGCCTGTATGAAATTTTCAGAGTCCTTCACTCGGCTCGTGCCGTCTGTGGCGCTTATGATCTGCTACGTTTTGAGTTCGGTATTTATGACGTTATCCTTGCGCACGATTCCACTCGGAGTCGCCTATGCGATTTGGTCCGGAGTCGGCACCGCCCTCGCCGTAGGGATTGGAGTCGTGCTTTTCGGCGAGCAGATTACGCCGATGAAGTTTATCTCGGCCGGATTTATAATAATAGGTGTAATCGGATTGCGTTTAGCCTGAGGCTTTTGCACGCAACACGAGCCGAATATTGATTACCGTCACAGCTTACCTTGAGAGGTGAAGGTCCTCTCTCTGGAAGGAGTAGTCAGCTTCGCCAGATATCAACTTTAGCGGTTATGAAGGTGACAAAATGATCGGAGCCTAAAGAAGAGAAACCCAACGATCCGGAGGCCGTAAGGTTGAACGGATCTATCTCCGAAATCTCATCCATTTGTGAGCCGAGACTATGGAATCTGTCGCACTGCGTTGTGCTAGGAGTTTTTGCCTTTCAAAAGTAACCCGTTCACCTACGCAGGTTAAATCTGGACTTGTCGAAGAAGGGCTTTGCAAGGTGAGGGCTATCATTAGCGATACGAAATCGCAAGTTTCCGCGCTCTTACTGGACTCCGAGCAGAAAGTAGAGAGAAGCCTGGTTTTGTCTAACGAGTGTGGGTCCATGCTG
>JACMPP010000047.1 GCA_014377445.1 Oligoflexus sp. | reverse complement strand
GAATTCGGTCCCTGATCAGTTCCATGGTTTGACGATCACCATAATCACAATGACTATCATCAAAAGAGTGGGCACTTCGTTGAGAAAACGAAGTGCCTTTCCACTTAGTATGGGCGAACCGCTCTGGACCTTCTTTACGATATTTCCCGCATAGAAGGTGCTGACGGTTAACAAGACGACACAGAGAAGTTTGGTATGAAACCAAGGCAATTGGAGCAGGCCCGGGTTGAGGTAGACCATCGTCAGACCTGCTGCCCAGGCCACAATCATCGCCGGCAGCGTAATCGCCTTCCAGAGGCGTCGACACATGGTCTTGAGCAGGTCTTCCACGAGGGCGTGTTCGCCCCTGCGTTCGCTGGCGTAGATCAGGAGACGGTAGAGATAAAGGATGCCCGCCATCCAGCTAATAATGGCGATGACGTGAAAAGCCAAGATCGGTCGGTACCACTCAAGCATGCGGTTCTTTCCCAGACTGATGTTTGATTCCGCTAAGGCCCTGAAGGCGCGACAGGCAATCGCGGCTCAACAGATCCAGGGGATGTTTGTCTTTGAGTTTCTTAATTCGATTCGTCAGACTGCTGCGAACAGATCCGTCGGCGACCTCTTCGCCTGCCATGCCCTGCTCGTGGACAAATTCTATCCAGAGAAAGGCCTGGGAATTGTAGGTCTGCTGCACCACAAACTCCACAGCCTCGACGATCGCCGGATCCCAGAGTTTATCGACCTGATCGATGAAGATCGCAAAGGGCTTGTCGCTGGCTGCTGTGAGCTGCGTGAGTTTGATTGGGTTGAAGTCGGTGAGCCTTGCGATGCGCACATCCATTCCAAAGCGCCAGACGGCGGCAAAGGCCTTGGACCAGAGGAGGGACGCTTGATTTCTTTGGCTGGTATAACTCACCGATGCCGGGAGGCGATCGTGACGAAACACGCCCGCAAGCTCTTGTAGAATCTGATGCGACCAGGCGGGTGTCACCTGATAGGGAAAGCGCGACGTGTTCGGAAAGGCCCTTTGATAACAATTTAACAGATCCTGGACTCGAAAGAGCCGAGCCTTGAGGTTGCAGGCATGATAGCCCCGGGCATTGTCATCCCAGGCAAAGCCGTTGCCTTTGCAGCAGGGAAACATCTGGGGACTCAGAGAGAGGGTCTGCTCTTTGGTAAATGCCAGGCCTAGCGATAAGCCGCTCAGCAGGGGATTGTCCAAATTGTGGAGTACGCAGGGCCCTTGACTCAAGTCTATCTCCTGACGCCACGCGTCGGCTGGATTTTTTCTTGAAGATTGCGTTTACGATAATCGTCGCCCGTGAGTTCGATGAGATCCGAGGATTCAACGAGACGGGAATAAATACGCGATCCGATCCTTTGCTCCAGGTTCTCAAAACGATCGAGTTCAAAGGCTCCCGGACGTTTATCATCCAGAGATCCATTGGTCATATTCACACGTTCACTTGGTTTGAAGTCGTAGTTGGTCGAACAGATCATGACTTTGTTTTGGTTGTACCGGCCCATGACGAGCTGATCGAGAATGGAAAGTTCCCAATCACTGTTACGGCCTTTGCCTAATTCATCGATAAACAGCACATCGACGGCGATCGCTTCGTTCAGAACGCGCGAATCGTTTTTATCCTGGGCATAACCCGTTTTGAGTTCTTGCAGAAGCAGGAAGAAATCCACGAAGCGAACGCTGATGCCTTTGTTCGCAAAATTCTTGGCAATCGCGGCCAGCAAATAGGTTTTGCCAACGCCGACCGGCCCACCGAGAATAAGGCCTTTGGGATTGTCGATGTCGAACTCTCGTATCCAGGTGGAGAGGTTGCGAGTCACTTCTTTGCCGTTGCCGGAGAAGTTGGTAAACGAATCAAGTTTGGCCGTACAGTAACGTGCAGGTAAACACGCCGCGTTTATAAGGGACGCCACACGGGATGGGGCAGGGGTATGACAAGGTTTCGATACGCCATTGACCATGCGTCGATTGAGTCCGAAACAACTCTGACACTGCATGACACATTCACACACAACGGCCTGAGTCAAAGAGCCGTTCGCCTTTAAACGGTAGCCAATACCATCGCAACAGCTCTGCTTCTGCTTGAGAGCGCAGCCGAGTTCTTGGTTTATGTCAGCCCGGTTTGGGTTGAAGAGCTCCGTTTTAAGAGAGCGAACAGGACGTTCCATGAAATCCTCGAGCGAAACTTTGGGTTGGCACGGCTAGCAGTATAGACCAAGATGCTGTCCTCAGCCTACGAAAGAGTGTTCAGGAGTGAATGTATGTCAAAAGATCGTTATAAGCTGTCCCTTACCGACTTCAAGACTCCCGACAGCGCTTACGACGCTATCGTTTTCGCCTATGCATGTCCGAAAGCGGGCAAGGATTGGAAGCCCTTTCTGCCTCTGGGCAGCCCTGAACAAGCCGAGGTCTTAAAGCTCATCCAACGTCGCGAAATAAAAATAGAATCAGGAGCTGTTGTCAGCTTCGACCGGTCCGCAGCCCAGAGGCTGAATGTGGTCTTGATCGACTCCACTCTCAGTACCTTCAAGCTCCTCACTTTGTCTAAAGACATTATTCGGGGATGCAAAGATCTCAAGGCCCAGAGCCTCTGTTTAAAGCTCGGACGTCTGCCAGCCCCCTTGGCAAAAGCTGTTGTCGACACTTTCGTTTCTGCAATCAAAGCCGCAGAGTTCGTTCCGCCGAATTATAGCGATAAACCCAAGCCGGGCTGGGCTCCCAAACTTAATATTCAAATCGACGACAAAACTTTGGTTAAATCTCTAAGCGAGCAGATGAACCAGAGCATGGCGGAAGGCGATGCGAACAACCTCGTTCGCGAGTTGGCAATGATGGCCGGCAACGATCTTACCCCTATGAATTACGTGGCTCGCATCAAAAGCGAATCTTCGAAAGAGGGTCTGGCATTTGAATTCTTCGATGTGAAGAAATTGCAGAAGATGAAGGCCGGTGCCTTCCTCGCTGTCGTGCAAGCCAGCGACAGCCGCGATGCCGGCATTGTAAAGTTGAGTTACAAGCCCGCGAAGAAGAGTTCAAAGCATATCTGTCTCGTTGGCAAAGGCATCACCTTTGATACCGGCGGCACCAATCTCAAGAGTGCGCCGCACATGTACAACATGCACAAAGATATGGCGGGTTCGGCCGTTTCTTACTCGCTCATTCGTCTTGCTGCGCGTGAAAAATGGCCTTTTGCCGTCACCGCCTTCCTGGCGATCGCAGACAATCTCACAGGTGCGAAAGCTTATCGTCAGAATGATGTTGTCACCGCGATGAACGGTAAGAGCATCGAGATCGTCCATACCGATGCCGAGGGCCGCATGGTACTTGCCGATACACTTTACCTCGCTTCGAAAGAGGAACCGAATCTTATCCTCGATTTCGCGACTCTCACCGGGGCCTGTGTCGCGGCGATCGGTTCGACTTATTCAGGCGCGTTCACCAATCGCAGTGAGTACCATGCAGCGATTATTGAAAGCGGCAAAGCGTCCGGCGAAAGAGTCTGGCCTTTCCCTCTCGACGATGACTTTGGAGACTGCCTGAAGTCCGACACGGCTGACATCAAACAATGTCGCCTCACCGGTGGTGTCGATCACATCGAGGCGGCGATCTTTCTCAAGTCCTTCCTGGCCACGGATGTTCCCTGGGTTCATATCGATCTTGCGGCCGCCGATCACGCGGGCGGTCTCGCTCACGTCGACACCGAAGCAACTGGCTTCGGCGTGCGCTTTGCTTCGACCCTGATTCGCCATCTGATCTAGGTCTGGGTCTACGATTGAAGGGACCACGTGAGCGGGGGCCCTGTCCCTTCCGAAGGCCGAATTCTCGATTCATCCCCCGTCATGTTCTGGCTAAGTCTTGATCTTTTATAATCTTTTCTATCCACGGTGATAGTTTTTTTTGGCAATATGGATTGAGAATCTTACGCAATAGCGCAGAATATCTTCCATTGCGTTATACCTCGTCATTATGTATCACTCGCTTACATCTGAGCCACGAAGCACTGGAGCTAAGGAATGACACTCGTCGAAGAACTCCAACGCGAAATAGACACATGGATGAGCTCCAGAAGAAATGGGAACTTAAGTGTTCTCAGCCGCTTATCTGGTGTGTCTTATCCGACTTTGCGCCGGATTATGCAGGCTGAGTTCACTCCCAACCTTGAAACCGTGATGCAGGTCGTCTCGGTTATTCTCGATGATAAGCATGGCCGTTCCTTCCTTTGCCGCCACTTTCCCGATTTTGCACCTATCTTTAAAAAGCAGGAAGAAGTCGGCTATCGCATGTTGAACATGGCAGGCCTCCTCCAGACACTCACCAAAGAAGAATTTATCGTTTTCAACCTTGCCAGCGGCCAGGGCGTAAGCCTCGCTCGTTTGCATGAAAAGCTCGGTCAACAAGCGGACTTCGCTATTCAACGTTTGACCGCAGCCGACCTGGTTGAAATTCAAAACGATATGGTGAGAACCAAAATAAAGAACGTCAGCTTCGCGAATCTCGAAGAGGTTCTCCATCATATGAGCCTCGCGATTCAGTGTTACGATCGCGATAAGGTCAATGATTACGGAAGCCACTATGGGATCTTCTCGGACCGCCTCAATCAGGAGGGTATTGAGGCCGCTAATTTGGCAATCCTGGAAGCGAAAAAAAGGTTGGTCGAAGTCTTTACGGACCCCAAGTATTTTGGGGACCGTCTCTATATAAGCGTGCTATCGTCAAGTTTCTTGGACTGAAAACTTTGAGTTTTCACTATTTCGGAAAGGGTCGGAAGATGTTGCGCCGCATCGCTCTAACAGTCTTGTTTTTATCGGTTTTTCAAGGTCCAGCATTTGCGGGAATCATCGGAGTTGGTGGATCCAACGCGATCGAGATTCCTAAAGAATTGAGCGAGAAATTGAAAGCTGCGGAAGTGGTGAGTGTCGAAGTAACTCTCTACCGCCGTATCTCGGGCCGTATCAGCGCTCAAGGCAGCACGACTGCAGAGATTGAAAATAATCGAAAAGAAAAAGAAAAAGCTGAGTTTATTAAGGTCTACGTTAATAACGAGCCAAGCATCGTCGATACCAACTTTAAGATGAAGCTGAAGAATTCTGCTCCTTAATATTCTGAAGTTTGATGGGCGCCAATCTATCCTTTGAATTCATATCATTAAAGCCGCAGAACGGTTCACGTTTTGCGGCTTTTTTTTTGGAACCAAAACATCATATCTCAATGACGAAGTTCATCCGGAAGCGAGGCCATATCCACGTGGATCATGAAGCTCTTGCCGGTGATGGTGTAATCGATGTGATCCATGGAGAGTTCGAGTTCACAGTCGCGGGCGCTGCTGAAATCCACTGGTATCCGTCCGTTCAAAGCCTTACCCGCTATTCCGTAGAGTTCGCCATCCTCAAGCTTGCCTTCTTTGGGAAGCTTTTTGTATTTGGGGGAACCAATACGGATCATTGCGCTAACACCCTCAGTTTTGGGTTTGCAGCCACTCGCTGGAGTTGTGATGATCACGACATGGCTAAAACGAATTTCGATCTCGTTTTTGCCAACTTTTATTTCAGAAATTTCTGAACCGTGAAACTCCATTTCTAGCTTCATTCCCATCTCCTTGTTTTGCGAATCTTCATTATACCCGGATGAGGGACAAAAAAAGTAGAGGCCCCAAACCTTTTCAGGATGGGGCCTAAGTGACACGTGACAGGGATTTATTTATTCATGGAGATCGTCATACCATTGGTCATCGACGCGACGCTTGTGGATGAGGTGCCAGGCCTCGCCTGCATAGACGCGGCCGTGAGCGACAAGTTCCGGATCATCCATCGAGCCTTCAGTCTTGACGACGATATTCAGTTGGTCGCAATCAAGTTTGAGCTTCGCGAGATTCTCGACATCCTCTTTCGCCAATACGTGTGATTCATAGAAGATCACAGCATAGCGTTTCAGGACCGGAGCACTCTTCTTGGTCACTTCCACTTCGGGCTTATTCTGCGTTCCACCTTGATTGGGTCTCCGTCTGCGACGTGAGCGACCCTTATTTTCCGGCGGATGACTTGGTCTGCGATTCGTATTCAAGAGAACTCCTACAACGGATGACGAGAACT
The DNA here is from genome assembly GCA_014377445.1 of Oligoflexus sp. Lineage (GTDB taxonomy): Bacteria > Bdellovibrionota_B > Oligoflexia > Oligoflexales > Oligoflexaceae > Oligoflexus. The sequence continues at coordinate 15,634 of JACMPP010000047.1, read as the reverse complement.
TTGAATGACCGTTTCAATCGCTTCAGCGATCGGCATGCGGCGCTGTTCGGCAGTGTCCCGGTAACGAATGGTCACGGTATCGTCCTTCATTGTATCCGGATCGATCGTGATACAGAAGGGTGTTCCCACTTCGTCATGCTTCGCATAGCGCTTACCGATACTTTGCTGTTCATCATAACTTACGTTGAGTCCAGCTTCGCGGAGTTTTTTCGCGATCTCGTTGGCTTTCTCCGGTTGCCCGTCTTTTTTCACGAGCGGCAGGATCGCCGCTTTGATAGGCGCGATGCTAGGATGAAACTTGAGGAAGACCCGCGACTTTTCTTTGCCTTCGGCATCTACACCTTTTTCTTCGGTATAGGCGTCGAGCATGAGAGCTAGGAAGGTACGGGTAAGGCCCGCGGCCGGTTCGATGACGTAAGGCACATAGCGCCAGCCCATCTTGCCTGTCTCGGGATCCGCTTTGTTTTGGTCGAAGTAGCTCAGCTTCACGCCGGTCGCGCCTGCATGTTTCTTCAAATCGTAGTCGGTACGCGAAGCAACGCCTTCGAGTTCGCCCCAACCCCAGGGGTAGAGATACTCGACGTCGAAGCAGTCGTCCGAATAATGCGCGAGTTCATCGCGATCATGTTGACGAAGACGGAAGTTCGTTGGGGAGTTGGTGTATTTTGCATACCAGGCCATGCGATTATCAGTCCAGTATTTCAGCCATTCGGCTTGGGTTCCCGGCTCGATAAAGAATTCCATTTCCATCTGTTCGAATTCGCAGGAGCGGAAGATGAAGTGCTCAACTGTGATTTCGTTGCGGAAGGATTTGCCCTGCTGCGCGATACCGAAGGGAACTTTCATCGAAGTCGTCTGCTGCACGTTCAGGAATTGAACGAACATCGCCTGTGCGGTCTCGGGCCTTAGATAGACGAGCGAGCTCTTCGTGATGTTTTCGTAAATGCCGCGCATATCACGTTCGGAAAGATCCTTGCCTTTGATCTCGCGGAAAAATTCATCCAGGGGATCGACCGGACCTAGAGTGGTGCGGAACATACCATTGAATTGACGTTCTTCGCTCAGCTCAGAGGAGCCGCAGATGGGACAGACATAACCGCGAGAGTTGACGACTCCCTTAATCTTCTCACCCTTGTCTTTGCCGCCTTTGATATAGACGACCTCGGTTCCAGCAGCCATCTGCGGCGCTTTGTCACCACGGAAACGCTCTTTACAGTTGAGACAGTCGACCAATGGATCTGAGAAACCGGAGACGTGACCGGAAGTTTCCCAAACCTTGGGATGCATCACGATGGACGCATCGATACCAACAATGTCGTCGCGTTCGTAAACCATCGAGCGCCACCAGGCAGCCGCGATGTTTCGTTTGAGTTCAACGCCGAGAGGGCCGTAGTCATAGGCCGACTTCAGACCGCCGTATATTTCCGAGCTTTGAAAAACAAAGCCACGTCTTTTACATAGGGAGACAATTTTTGTCATTAGGTCGAGTTCGTTCAAGTTGCGACTCCTGATCGTTGTCTTGGTAGCAATCGAAGGAAAAAAGATAGTCCGGAACGGACATTTCCTCAAGGAATATCAGGCGTAGATGTAGTTTGGTTGGCTTTTAGGCTGGGAATTATTTGTCGTCAAGAAGACTGAGAACGAGGGATTTAGGCAGAATGCTGCGCTCTTTCGCTTGGCTTGGATAAGCCACATTGCTCTGGGTAAGTTGAGCGGCGTCATGCGACGGGTCCGCTTTGACTTTGAGTGCTGCTACTGCACTTTCCAGATCGGCGCTCAGAAGAAGGGTCAAAGGCATCGAACGCGGAGCCGGTTCGTCGAAAGAACGAATGCTGCTAACGTAGCTATCGAGATTTACGGGAGCACTGTCGAGGCGATCGATGCTATCTTCGAAGTCTTTTGAGCTCTTGCCGCCGTCAATAACGATGTAGCGGAAAGGAGCAGCGGAATCAAAGAACATATTGCGAGGGACATTGAGGTCGGCAAGTCCTTGGGATTTGTCGCCACGGTGCGCCTGTTGATGATGACTGATGCGGGACAGTTCGTCCTGAAGCACTTGATATTCGGAGAGGCTATCGTCTGGATTCGGTTCGCTGGCGAGGACGGTACGGAGTCTTTCGATAAGGCTCTCGCGCTTGTCAAATTCGCCCACGGAAGTGGATCGATCGTTTAGGGATTCCGAGTTTCTATGGCGTGAAGGCGTCGCTTTGCTCGCTTGCGGCGACAAAGGCTGTCCTTCGGCTTTGCGGCGCTGCTCGCGCAGACTGCCTATTGGGGTACGAAATCTCAAACCCATCACGGACCTCCTGTCACGATAGATGGTTATCAAAGTGACTATCGGAGCTAAGCAAAACAAGTTGAGGCCGGCAGAAAAGGTCAGGGTTTGCCCCTTCCGCTAAGATCGTGATCTTGTAGCTGGGAAGTTTGCAGATCAAAAATCCGCCAAAATCCTAAACGACCAGGGCCCACTTAGGCTCTGTTCACAATCGTCACGATTTGACAGCCGCTTCCCCATGAATCAACTGGCGATAATTCTGCAAATTGCCGTTTACCATCTTTTTGAGGGAAAACTCCTCGCGAACGAAAGCCTGAGACTGATCAGCCAGACGCTGACGCAAGGCTTTATCCAGGAGGACCCGCTCCAGTTGCTCTGCAAAGCCCTGGGCATCCCTTGGCTTGGCCAGAAGACCGGTCTCCTCATGCCGAACGATCTCGGGTATGCCCCCGACCGCTGTTGCCACCAGGCAGCATCCGGAGTGAACGGCATCAAGCAGGCTGGTACCGAGCCCCTCGTCATTCGAGGAGAGCGCAAAGATATCGCTCGCTGCCAGGAGGCGCGGCACGTCCTTCCGGATACCGAGGAAACGCAGGTCGTTCACACCCAGGTTCAGTTCGAGCGCGAGTTTCTCGTTTCGCTCCCTGAGTTCGCCATCGCCCGCGATGAAAGCGAAGAAGGGAATGCCTTTGGCTTTGAGAATGCCGAGTGCGCGGACCAGGGTCTCGTGACCCTTTTGTTCGGTGAGGTAAGCGACGTTGCCGATAATCGGAGGATGTCTCAGAATGCCGAGTTCCTGAGTGAGTCCATCCCTTGCGGCATCGGGATCCACATTCTCAAAGGCGGAAGGGTCGACGGCGCTGCGCACCACATGAATCTGGGCCTTCGGCACGCCATAGACTTCAAGGATCTTGGCGATCGCCGAAGAAATAGCCACGTAACGATCGATGCGTGGATTGATGTACTTAAAGCGGTTGAGCCAGCTCTTGCCCGGTGGATAGTCGACGCGGCGATGCACGACGAGTTTCAATTCCGGAACAAGATATTTGACCAGGAGTCCGAGTTGGTGGGCTCTGGAGCTCTGGCAATCGACGAGTTGAATATTATGCTGTCGGCAGTAGGCAGCAATTTTTCGGCCAGCGGAAATTTGGGCAAGGCCTCGCATCGGCACGGCAAATGGCTTGGCAAAAGTCTTCATGCGCTCGATAGCCTGGCTGCCGGGCGGTGCCGCGAGATGCCATTCCCAGTCAGGGTTTTGCGCGTTTTCGATGAGAAGTCTTATCTGATTTTCTCCGCCTCGCCAGCTAAGCTCAGTATCGATATGAAGAATTCTCACGTGACGTTCATCCTTCTTGGAATTAAAGCCTTGGAAAAGCTGCTTTGTTGTCGCATCCTATTCGTGGTAGAACGAACGGACAACTTTTTTTTGGGCTCGGAGGTTTTTTATGAATCGCTCTGTCTTCGGTGTAATGCTCGCTACGTCTTTTGTTGTTTCGAGTCCTGCGTGGGCTATCTTTAATGTTCAAGTCCTGGGCGGTAACCGTGATGCAAAGTTTAGCGGAAGTGGTTATACAAGCGATACTCTAAAGGCAAGCGAACTCCGCGCCGCCGCACACGTGGATCCTATTCCACTGGTTCCTATCGCATTTGGTCTCGGCGTTTCGCAAACGACTTTCGATGATAAGAGCACGAAGCTTGGCATCGATAAAATCGATGGTGTCGATATCGATCTTGAAGTGGAAGCTTGGTTGCCACTCGAACTCGCTGGCCTCGTACCCTATGCAAAAGTGGGTTACACCGTAGCGGGCGCTTACTCTTTTGAAGCGACACCCATCGGAGGCGTGAGTCCTAAGTTTGTTTATAAACCTTCAGGCGTCACACTTCACGTCGGTCTTAAATACGAATTTCTGCTTCGCCTGGGCGTGATGGCAGAGTTTGAGACGGGCACAAGGACATTAAAGTTCGATAAAGCCACTGATGTCGGCAACTTAAACTTCTCGAATTTGAAAGATATCGACGAAAATAGCACGAGCATCCTGATCGGCGTCCAAGCCGGTATTTAAAGAGTCAGATTCGACCCGGTTACAATCCATTGAATTCATTGGATTTAACTGGGTCGTCATTTATCTCCCTCAAGACCACGGTAAGTATTCCGATAGCCCTCCTATCAAGTGTGCTTAGAGGAAGGGCCCCCACCATGAAAAAAATTACTGAGCTTCGCAGCCGAAATTTGCGCCAGGATCGTAACAGTGAGCTTGTGCGTAGAATGCGAACAGGTGAGCAGTTGAGCAGCTTCAGCAGCCAGTCGAGTTGGTTTCCTCCACGTCCAATGATAGAGAAAGATTCGGACGCGATTAAGAAACTCTATGGTAAAGCCGCGACCGCCCTGCAAGATCTTCCTGCTGCAGAAGCTCTGCAAAAAGACACAGATTCTTCGAGCAAGCTTCAGATCGCCAACTAAAATATTTCTCAAAAAACGAGCCATCTTCCCCAGGGAAGCGGCTCGTTTTTTATTTTCAGGCTATTTTGCGCACGAAGAGAAATAGCGAGACGCTTCAGATTAGTTTAAGATAGAGATAATATTAAGGGGCTAATATGCCAAAAGAAAAACTAAGCGATCCTAAGGATCATACAATGGAAGTTAACCTGCAGTCGTTTGCGAACGGCATAGGTATAGTGTGCGCTTTGGAGGCTGGTGGCAAGATCACTCCCCAAGAGGCTTACAAACAGGTTAAGGTTTTGTGGAAGCAGCTTAAGAAAACCAAAAAATCTCTTTATCCCAAAGAGAAGTTGATTACCGAAGACGAAGACGACCAGGATTGAATAGAGCTACCTCGTGTAGCTCTCTTTTTTTGTGTGCAGTGTTCCTCCCTCATTTCACCCATCACTCATGCTTACCCCGCCCAATGTATTGTGCAAACGACCGTTCACATTCTTCCCTTGATCATAGAAACTACCAAATGGTAGGAAAAAACGACCCTAAATGTCCAAAACATTGAAATTGAGCTGGGGTCTCGGAGTAGATTTGGGCTATAAAATCTCTAATTCTATGAAACTATAAGCTTCGATCACAACAAAACGACTCACAAGAATCCAGACACGGCATGGGAGGGTAGTATGAATCCTCGAAGTCAAACGGCTCCGATCTTGTTTGAACCGGCAGAAGGCCGCACGCACAAGGATAAGCAAGTTGATGTCCTCAAAATGGCGGCTGCTAACTTGGAAAAGAGTGCAGGCTTTGTTGACGGTCTAAAAGACATTTTAGGCCTTCTCGACCGGCACTGCGATTTGATGATGGGGCGCATCGATTTCCTCGAAGGGATCGTCGATGTGGGCCGGGAAATCCGGGCGGCTGGGAGCGATCGTTTCAATGATCCGCTGGTCGACGAGGCAGTGAATGTTTCCATTCAGGAAGTGCTCCGGACCTGGAAGGCGAAGATGTTGCCGATTCCAAGCTTCGACGGCACACGTTTTCACAGTACTTTTCAACTGGATCGTCAGTTGCAACTCTATACCCTGTCGCAGCCGATCAAGTTTGGCGAACGAAAAATGGGGACTCTGACGGCGGTTAAAGTCTGTCACGGCAACTTTGACCCGAAGGCCGAGCAGTCCTTCCTTGGGATCCTCTGCGCGATGATCGCTCAATCGGCGATGATCAACCGCTTTTATCCCGATCATGAAACGAGCGTCGTGAGCCTTCCAGTTCCGGGCAGCAAGCTGCCTTTCGATCGCTCGCACATCGTCGGGAACTCAAAGGTGATGGAAAATGTATTTGAACTTCTGCAACAGGTCGCCGATGCGGATACGACCGTTCTCATTCTCGGTGAGAGCGGTGTGGGCAAAGAGATGATCGCGGATGCCCTGCATCGCAACAGCTCCCGTCGCGGCAAAATTTTTATCAAAGTGAATTGTGCGGCTCTGCCCGAGACGCTCCTCGAAAGCGAACTTTTCGGCCATGAAAAGAGCGCTTTCACCGGAGCCCATGCTCAGAAGAAAGGTCGCTTCGAGCTGGCTCATGGCGGCACCATCTTCCTCGACGAGATCGGCGATCTTTCGCCGGCGACTCAGATCAAACTCCTTCGCGTTCTTCAGCAGAGGGAATTTGAGCGCCTCGGCGGAGTCACCACGATCAAGACGGACGTCCGCATTATTGCGGCTACCAATCGTGATCTCGATAAGATGATCGAGAGCAATCTGTTCCGTCAGGATCTGTACTATCGACTGAACGTGTATCCTTTGCACGTTCCGCCATTGAATGAACGTAAAACCGACATTATGCCGATCACGGATTTCTTCATCGAGAAATACCGTAAGATCCACAACAAGAATATCCGCCGGATTTCAACGCCTGCGATCGACATGCTCACCAGTTATCACTGGCCGGGAAATGTTCGCGAACTTGAAAACTGTGTGGAACGCGCGGTGCTTCTCACCAACGAGGGCGTGATCCGCGGACACCATCTTCCACCGAGCCTGCAGATTGCTGAAAGTACCGGTGTGGAATCAGGGAACAACCTGAAGACCATGCTGGAGTCGATGGAAAGGGAGTTGATTCTCGACTCGCTGAAATCGAGCAAGGGGAATATGGCGAAGGCCGCCCGTGATCTAGGTTTAACCGAAAGGGTGATGGGTCTTAGGGCGCGCAAATATCACCTGGATCCACGAAATTTTAGAAAGCCGCAACCGGCTTAAAACAAAAGGGCCGAGGAAAAATCCTCGGCCCTTCGCATTTGAGTCGGAAATTAGCGCGTAGGTCTTGCGAAATAACCCGTAGGGATGTACTCGCGATTGGCAGCGTCTGGACGTTTCCAGAAGAGCTCCAGAGCGATGCGATAGCGCGGACCTTGATACCAGGTCACACGGAAGTTGTGCCAGCCCTTGGTGATCTTGGTGAGCTGTTGTTTCTCTTCATGTGGGTGAAGACCATCGTTGTTGATGACCAGTTGGCCATCGATGTAGAGATTGCTGCCGTCATCCGAGTTGATGAAGAAGGTATACATGCCATCTTCTGGGATGTTCACGCGCCAGTTGATATCGAGGGCAAACCATTCCACAAGTCCCGCGATGCCGGGGAAACCTTCGGTGAAATCACGATCGATCACGTCGAGCTGCTTCAAGCAGACGTCTTTAAGGTATTTGACCTGGCTGAAGTTCGGGACTCTGTCGCTGTTTGCAGGCATTTGATAGAGTTTTCCGACCAGCATGCGATCCGGATATTCAGGGCATTCCACGAAGGTCGGCTCGGTCGGAGTCTTCCCTGGGGTCGTGCCTGTAGGGTTTTTGGTGACAGTCGTTGTTGTTCCATCCGGATTTTTCGTGACGATGGTGACTGTGCCATCAGGCTTAGTGGTCGTCGTGGTCGTCGTGGTTGTGCCGTTTGGGTTCTTCGTCGTTGTTACAACGGAGCCATCGGGCTTGGTGGTCGTGGTGCTGGTCGTCGTCGTTCCATCCGGCTTTTTGGTGACGACGGTTTCTGTGCCATCCGGTTTCCTCGTATCTGTGACTGTGGTTCCGTCTGGTTTCTTAGTTTCCGTGGTGATCGTGCCGTCGGGTTTTTTGGTTTCCGTCGTAACAGTTCCATCCGGTTTGGTCGTCGTATTGGTGGTGGTTCCGTCCGGGGTTTTGGTGCCCGTAGTTGTCGTGCCATCGGGATTTTTGGTGCCGGTCGTTGTCGATCCATCGGGCTTGTTGGTGGCCGTGGTCGTGCTGCCGTCAGGCTTGGTGGTTGTGGTCGTCGTTGTGCCATCGGCATTTTTCTTTGTAACCGTAGTCGTTCCATCCGGGGCCTTGGTGGTCGTTGTACCATCCGGAGTCGTCGTTGCTGTCGTTACAGTTCCGTCCGGATTTTTGGTCGTCGTCGTCGTCGAAGCATCCGGGTTGGTCGCCGCGGTGGATGTACCAGGGACGATTGGATTCTCGGTCCCCTCGACCGAGCTTATGGTCGAGGGATTATTGGGTTTACTCGCACGACCAGTTGCGCCTTTGAAATTGGCCGTTTTACAGGCTGACAAGGCCACAAGTCCGACAAGCAATGTGGGCACGATGCGCATAGTGTTACTCCTAGGAAGAATCTCTGCTATTAGGGTACTACGGGCCGGGCCTCTAGACTAGGCCTCTGGCTTGGGTGATGTGTGAGTTCGCCAATTTTTATTGGTAATAAGACGGGCCCCTTTAATGTAAGTCCCGTAGGACCAGATCCACTGAAGCAGCACAGCCATAGGGTTTTTGAAACCGATGAGGAAATATACGGGCACCAGCCGCCACGCCAGCCATGCAATAAATCCTCCTAATTTTAGTGAACCAACCTGAGCGATCGCCTTGTTTCGTCCGATCGTCGTCATAAAGCCCTTGGCCACATATCGAAAGGCCCGCGGAGCCTTGCCTTCACTCAAAAATATGAGGTTTTTGGCGAGATGTTTGCCTTGCGGCGTTGCCACCGTTGCGACACCGGGCAATGGCTTGCCGTCGTCGCCCTTGAAGTGGGCCTGATCCCCAATGACGAAGACCTCCGGCTAGCCTTTGATATTAAGTTCGGGCTGGGGAATTCTCTAGGCATTTTCCGTGGGAATGGATCATGATAGTGGAGCAGCTTTTTCCAAGGTCTGAGTTATCGCGAGGAGAGGACGAAGAATGAAATTATTCATGCTCGGGAGCAGTGGTCTCGTCGGGAGTACTTGCTATTCGAAATTACTCCTGGAAAAAGAGGCTCCGCAAATCGTGTCCTTCTCTCGCCGGCGCCTCAACCTTCACGGCGGTCAGGAACGGGTGAGTGATCTAAAGGATATCGAAACACTCATGACTGGTCTCGATGCTGATACAGCCTTATGCTCCGTTGGGACGACTTTGAAAAAGGCCAAGTCACGTGCGGCTTTTGAAGAAGTGGATTTGAATCTCCCGCTTCGTTTCGCTGTTGCGGCCAAGAATCACGGAGTCAAAAACTTTCATTTGCTAACCGCTCTGGGTGCGGACCCAATCTCCAAAAACTACTATCTCCGGATCAAAGGCGTTCTTGAGAAGGAAATCCGGTCGCTCGGCTTTCAATCCCTGAACATTTATCGTCCCTCGCTTCTCTTGGGTCATCGGGATGAGTTTCGTCTGGCCGAAGAGCTGGCAACCGGTGTCTACCGCCGTTTCCAGGCGATCTATCCCAAGGTCCTGAATAAGTACCGACCGATTGAAGTTGAGAAACTTACGGGCTTTATCATTCGGAAATTATTCGAAAATCCTAACGGCGTACAGGTCTACGAGAACCAGGATATGCTGGGAGGCTGAGTTCGGCCAAATCGGGGAATTTCGAAGTGATTTAGTTCGTGTAATATATTGAAATTTTGAGAAAAAGTAAATTCAGTGGATTTTTCCTCAAGCTCCCGGGCAGCAGGGCCGAAAAGATAATTGCTATAGGAGTATGAGAAATGAAACTAATATACTTAAGTTTTTTGACATGGATGGCCTTTGCTTGCCAAGAGGCTCAGCCTTCGGCTGAAGTTGCCGCCAAAGCCAACGCCGACAATACACCGGCCCCAGCGAGTGTCGAAAGTGACAGTTCGGAAGGTCTGGTTGGCCCGGATGAAGCCTACTTTGCTGGGGTTTACCTGGATTCGTTGTTCAGCGCCTCCCAATCCAATCCTCATCTCACTCTTTCAAGCTCGTCCTTGGGCTTAAAGAGTAGCGGTCAGGTCGAAGCGTTCGACTTTGCCGCCAACCTACAGCCAAAACGTATGGACCTGATGGGCCGTATCCTTCTGAAGCTGGGCGACAAAGACTCGGATCAAAAGTTGAGCTTCGCGGAGTTCAGCGCGATCAAGTTGATTCCCGAGCTTCAAGGCCTTTCCGGAAGCGCGAAAGCGCATGCTTTCGACAAAGACTTTTTTGAAGCTGCGGCTGGTGAGGATAACCTCTTAGCCGAATCAGAAATTCAGGATCTCCTTGCCAAAACCGCCAGCGCCAGTGATTTGAGCAAAATGAGCAAAGCCGAAATGCGCAAGGCTCTCATCGGCGGCTGGGAAAAAGTGATCAAGTCTTACGATGCGGACAAAGACGGTAAAGCCAGTCTCGACGAACAGCGCAAACTGCGCAAAGATCGCGCCCTCATTTTGAGTCGCTTCAACGAGTAAAAATTTCCTTATCTTTAAGAAAAGGGTCTGCTTCACGGCAGCCCTTTTTTGTATGTCAAAAAAGGTCGAGTCCGTCGGGAAACGGCTATGTTTTACACCGTTGTTTGACAGCTAGGCTTGGATGGGCTAGGAAAAGGGCTTGAAGTAAAAGAAAACGCAAAGACAAAATCTGAGTACAGTATAGAGGGAGACCGGTAAATGGATCGTAACCTAGCTTTGGAATTCGTACGCGTGACAGAAGCGGCAGCACTTTCCGCTGGCCGTTGGGTTGGTCGCGGTGATGAGAATTCGGCCGACGCGGCTGCTGTTGAATCGATGCGTAAAGCTTTCGACTCCATGGCGATCGACGCTACGATCCGTATCGGCGAAGGCGAACGCGATGAAGCGCCTATGCTATACATCGGCGAAAAAGTTGGTCTTGGAACAGGTCCAAAAATCGACATCGCCTGCGATCCTTTGGAAGGTACCTCGATCACGGCCAGCGGTGGCCCCGAAGCTCTGGCTGTTATCGCGGCTGCTGAAGACGGAAACTTTCTTCATGCTCCCGACACCTACATGCAGAAACTCGCGGTGGGTCCTGAAGCCCGTGGCGTAATCGATATTCGCGAATCGGTAACCTGGAACCTCCAGCGCATTGCCAAAGCCAAAAACAAAGCGGTCACAGACCTGGTCATGGTCATCCTGGATCGTCCCCGCCATGCGGAGATTATCGGTGAAGCCAGACAAGCCGGAGCGACCATTCGTTTGATCGGTGATGGCGATGTTCAGGCAGGCATTTCTACTGCTGAAGAATTGACTGGGATCGATGTTATGATGGGAACTGGAGGAGCTCCTGAAGGTGTTATCACAGCTGCTGCACTTCGTTGCCTCGGTGGCGATTTTCAAGGCATCTTGAAATGGCGTTCCGAAGAGGAACGTGGTCGTGCTTCGAAAATGGGCATCACCGATTTCAACAAGATCTATACGATTGACGAGCTCGCCAAGGGCAACGTCATGTTCGTCGCAACCGGCGTTACCAACGGTTCGTGGCTCCGCGGCGTTCGTTATACAGGCCAGGGCGCGACCACGCACAGTATCGTTATGCGATCGCAAACGGGTACGGTTCGTGAGATCTCGACTCGTCACAACTTCTCAAGAAAACCAAACTACGGTTGGTGAACTTTTCTGTAGAATGCAAAGGGCGCTGAGGACTTCAATGTCCCCCAGCGCCTTTTTCTTTTGTCTTATGATTCGCCTAGAAAGACTTCGGCATTAAGCCCACAGATGCGATCGACCTGATCCTCATTCAGTGCCTGGCGCAGAATGTCGAGGGCATCGGCCTGCAGATTCATGTGCAAGAGCGGCCAGTCGGAGCCGAGAAGCAAACGATCATGTCCGATCGCAGCCTGAGCCTGACGAAGGTTGGCTGACGTCTGCCAGCTAGTGTCGGCATAGAGTTGTTCGTAGCGCTTCATGTATACCCATGCATCTTCCGGGTGCTCACGATTCATGTGAGCCAGGCAGACTTTAACCTCAGGGTACTCCTGAAAGTAACCTTCAAACTCCAGGAGGGAAGGGGCCTGAGGGTTCTTGTACTGAGGGACGTGGAAGCAGCCGGTGTGGAGAATGATGAACTTCGAATGGGCTTTGGCGGTCTCAAAGTAGGCGCGATAAGCTGGATGATCCCCGCTGATATTATCGATATTGGTGTGGATTTTAAAACCGCGGGCCCCGCGTGCAACGAGGCGTTCCATCTCATGGATATAGGTTTCAAGGTTGGAGCCGGCCGGTTGCGGAGGCAGGTTCACCACGGGTAGAAGCTCGGGGTGGAGTTCGCAACGATTGAGGAGCCAATCGTTGGGGCAGTAGCTGCCTGACGCGATCACGACGGTTTTGTCGATGCCATTGTTCTTCATCGATTCGAGGAGGTTCTGAATCGTGCCCTGAAGCACCTGCTTCGGGCCCAGAACCGTCGCCATCAAGCCCTCAAGGGCTTTGAACATCTGCGGATGGAAACGGGCTTGAAAGCCGGCTACGGTCTCAATGTCGATAGACTTGCCTTTTTCATCGAGCGTCGACAGCCATTTGACCCAATGGGATTTCAGCGCCGCAAACCCTGGTGGCACAGCAGTCTTTTGGACCCAGTCGTCAAAGCTGTTGATGATGCTCGACGGCAACTGCTCTTGAAGTCGTTCCCGGACGGTTGGAAACACATGGGCGTGTGTATCATAGACTACCATACAAATAGATCTCCAAGAGAAGGTGCTCAACCCCGTGGAGTTTAACCTGCCTTCTCCCATCGATCCACGAGTAATCAAGTCAGACTTGTCGTTTAGGCTTTTTTTCGAGGCTCTTTCACTAAAATGTCTTTCAAAAACTGACCGGTAAAGGAGGCGGAGTTCTTCGCGACTTGCTCCGGTGTTCCTTCAGCAATCAGTTCACCACCGGCCTTGCCGCCTTCGGGGCCTATATCCACAACCCAGTCCGCACATTTGATAACGTCGAGATTGTGCTCGATCACGAGCACGCTGTTCCCGGCATCAACGAGTTTTTGCAAGACGTTGAGGAGCTGGGCGATGTCGTGAAAGTGCAGGCCGGTCGTCGGCTCATCCAGGATATAGAGCGTTTTGCCCGTATCACGCTTGGCGAGCTCGCGCGCGAGCTTGATCCTTTGGGCTTCGCCACCCGAAAGTGTGGTCGCCGCCTGGCCCAGCTTAATGTAGGAGAGGCCGACCTCGATCAGGGTGTCGAGGATGGTGACGATCTTCGAGTGATTGGTGAAGACTTCGCGCGCCTCTTTGATCGAGAGGTTCAAAACATCGGCAATCGAACGGCCTTTGTAGAGGATCTCGCAGGTTGTCGCGTTGAAGCGCGAGCCGTGACAGGCCTCGCAGGGGACGAAGACGTCGGCGAGAAAGTGCATTTCGACTTTGATGAAGCCATCGCCCTGACAAGGTTCGCAGCGTCCACCTTTGACGTTGAAAGAGAAACGGCCCTTGGTGTAGCCGCGGGATTTCGATTCGGGCAACAAAGCATAAAAATCACGGATCAGATCGAAGACCTTGGTGTAGGTCGCGGGGTTACTGCGTGGTGTCCGGCCGATCGGCTTTTGGTCGATGTTGATGATCTTGTCGATGTTGTCGAGGCCCGTGATGCGTTTGTGGGCGGCGATCTCGACATCGGCATCATGCAGCTTTTTAGCGATCGCCGGGTAGAGGATCTGATTGATCAGCGTGGATTTACCCGCACCGGACACTCCAGTGACGGCGGTGAAGACCTTTAAAGGAAATGAGACATCGATGTTCTTTAAATTGTTGGCGGTCGCGCCTTCGATCCGGATGGATTGCTTGGGATCGAACGTCCGGCGTTGGGCAGGCGCCAGGATTTGTTTGCGGCCACTCAAGTATTGACCCGTCAACGAATCCTTGGATTTGAGAAGGTCGGCGTAGGTTCCGCTTGCTACAACTTCCCCGCCCAGCGTTCCTGCGCCAGGTCCAAAGTCGACGATCCAATCCGCGGCCTCGATCGTCTCCTGATCATGTTCCACGACTATGAGCGAGTTGCCGAGGTCGCGAAGGTGATGAAGAGTGGAAAGCAGTTTTTGGTTGTCACGTTGATGCAGGCCGATCGACGGCTCATCCAGGATGTAAAGGACGCCGGTCAATTCCGAGCCGATTTGAGAGGCCAGGCGAATACGCTGAGCTTCACCACCAGACAGGGTGGGTCCGCGGCGATCGAGAGTGAGGTAGCTCAAACCCACGTTGACCAGGAAGTTCAAGCGATTGGAAATCTCTTTGAGAAGTTCCTTGGCAATAATCTTCTGGGCCTCGTTCAACTTGAGTGCGATGAGAAATTTGTGGGCATCCTCGATCGAAAGGTGACAAAGGTCGTGGATCGAATGCTTTTGGATGCGGACCGATAGCACTTCAGGCTTCAGTTTTTGGCCTTCGCAGGTCTCACAGGCCTGGGTCGACATAAACTTAGCGTACCACTCTTTCATCGCTTCGGACTGCGTGGCGAGATAGCGGCGCATCATGGAAGCCATCAGACCATTAAAATCAAACTCCCAGGTGCCGGAACTTTTAGCTCCGGTCCAATTCAGTTTGATCTTCTTGTCGGTTTTAGGGCCGTACAGAAGGATGTCCTGGTGCTTCTTACTGAGTTTGTTAAACGGTTTGTCCCAGTCGATGCCCCATTTCTTCTCCATCGCGGCAAAGCGTTCACTCGACCAGGAGCCTTCTTTATCTACAGTTCCTGATTTGAAATAGCTGGCCCAGGGAATGATCGCACCCCCGCGAATCGACTTGGATGGATCGGGAATAAGTTTATTGGGATCCATCGCCATGATCGTGCCTAGACCATTGCAGGTCGGACACATCCCCTGAGGGGAGTTGAACGAGAAGAGTGGGGGATTCAACTCGGGATAGGCGATGCCGCAGCAGCTACGTTCTTCACTCATCTTCAGGTCGCGCGCACCCTCCACATGGATGATGAGCGAGCCCTGGCCGCGCTTTAATGCCTGTTCCACAGAATCGGTGAGGCGCACGCGAAACTCTTTGCCAGACTTGAGCACGAGTCGATCCTGGACGGCCTCGATCGTATGTTTTTTGTGTTTGGCAAGATCCTGAACTTCGCTCAGGCGGACGATGGTGCCGTTGACACGGGCGCGTTCGTAGCCCTGCGATTCAAGCATTTCGATGATTTCGCGATGCTCGCCTTTGCGATGCTCGACGACCGGTGCAAGGACGATGAGCTTGCTGCTTTCCGGAAGTTCGAGAATCTGCTGCACCATGCTTGCCGCATCGCCGCGACCCACGACCTTGCCGCATTTGTAGCAGTACTGAACGCCAATGCGTGCGTAGAGCACCCTAAGATAGTCATAGACTTCGGTGATCGTGCCAACGGTGGAGCGCGGGTTCTTGCTCGCCGACTTTTGTTCGATGGAAATTGTCGGAGCGAGGCCGCGAATCGACTCGTACTTCGGTTTATCCATCTGTCCTAGAAATTGCCGTGCATAGGACGAGAGGGACTCAACATAACGTCGTTGACCTTCGGCAAATATGGTGTCGAATGCCAGACTTGATTTGCCTGAACCCGAGACGCCGGTGAAGACCACCAACTTTTTTTTGGGGATGCTGACTGAAATATTTTTAAGGTTATGTTCTTCGGCTCCGTTCACCTGGAGAACATCGGATTCACTGATAGCAGAGACGTTCGAACGGGAGACGGGCTTCTTCATGCGAGTTTACCTCAAGCCTTGGTTGAT